>JBDKGC010000127.1:0-7922 GCA_039798385.1 Bacillota bacterium | reverse complement strand
GCTTTAGCGCGTGGACGTACCGTTATTGAAAATGCTGCTTGTGAACCCGAAATAGTTGATTTAGCTAACTTTATAAATGCAATGGGTGGAAAGGTGCAGGGTGCAGGTACGGATGAGATCAGAATCCAAGGTGTTGAATTTTTAAAAGGCACAGAGTATACTGTCATACCAGATCGAATTGAAACCGGGACCTATATGATTGCTGCGGCGATAACACGTGGCAGTCTTTTTATTAAAGGTGCACTTATAGAACATTTAGGAGCTGTGGTAGCTAAGCTACGTGAGATGGGTGTTGAAATTTCTAGTACTAACAATGGAATTTACATCAATGCTCGTGGGAAAGAACTTTTACCGATCAACGTTACCACATTGCCTTATCCAGCTTTTCCCACCGATTTGCAATCGCCAATGACTGCTCTGTTGGCTACTGTACCTGGTGTTAGTCGGATGACTGAAACTTTATTTGAACATAGATTTATGTATCTAGAAGAATTACAGCGGATGGCTGGCAAGGTGTGTCTCGAGGGGGGGCAAACCGCTATTATTCAAGGTGGATGTTTGTTGGGAGCGCAGGTAAAAGCTAGCGACTTACGTAATGGCGCAGCTTTAATCTTAGCAGGCTTGGCTGCTTCGGGCACTACGGAGATAAGTGGATTGCATCATATTGAACGCGGCTATGTTAACATTGTAGAGAAACTGCGTTCATTGGGAGCAAAAATTGCTTATAATAGGCCGTGTGAGGTAGCACTTTAAGAAGCTATTATATATACCTGGAAAATAGTAACTTTTTAAAACTGGTTTTTAAAGAATATGTGACTAAGGAAGTGCATAGGCATAACTAGAGCTTAAAAATTGAGTAAGAGGGATGCTTATGCGCAAACCAATATTATTTATCAGTAGTTTAGTTGTTTCTAGTATTTTGACGCCGGTTTTTTTATCAGGTTTATATCCAGCTCACAGCGAGGCTCCGAAAAATACAGTGCAAGATCATGGTGAGCAACATGATCTATTAGTCCCTGTTTATTTAACAAAGGAACAGCGCACAATAGTTGTCCCGCTAGAAAATTATGTTCGTAATGTTGTAGCATCAGAGATGCCGATTAGTTTTCCGTCCGCTGCTTTAGAGGCGCAATCACTTGCAGTTCGCACCTATATTTGTCGACGCTTGGCCAATAAAAATCGATCTTTACTAGATGTTAAAGCTTGGGGACCGAAAGCAAAAGGAGCTTGTGTAAGTGATACCGTAAAGCATCAAGTATATAGTACGGATGATCAGTTATTTCGGAGATGGGGTCCCAACTATCAAGATAACTATAAAAAATTACAAGCAGCTGTGGCACCGTCAAAGGGTAAGGTGCTTACTTGGAATGGAAAGTTAATCTATGCTGCTTTTTTTTCTACTAGTAATGGTTATACAGAAAACGTTGAGGATTATTATGGTGGGACTCCCCAGCCTTATTTAAAAAGTATAAATTCTACAGAGGATTTGCGTTCTCCTGAGTTTGAGCGCCGGAAAACCTATTCATTAGCCAAGCTGTGTGCGAAATTAGAAAAAAGAGCGCATAAAAAGATCACGGTACCTGCGCAAGCAGCGGGCAGTTCCTTGCTTGAAATTCTTAAACGCACAAAAGGGGGCCGTGTTGCTAAGGTAAGAGTGGGAGATCAAGAATTTACTGGACGTATTTTTCGAGAAGCGTTAGACCTTTCTTCATCTGATTTTAAGTTTGAATTTAAAGATGATAAGCTTGAAATTATTACACATGGATATGGTCATGGTGTTGGTTTAAGCCAATGGGGAGCTAATTTTTTAGCACGGGCAGGCAAATCTGCTGAAGATATAGTTGCGCATTATTATCAAGGATGTAAGATTGTACGATTAAAGTTCTAAAAATAAAATAAATTGTTTATGTTAACTTAAAAAAGCATTCCATAGGGCCGGGAATGCTTTTTTTGTATATCTTTACCAGTTATCGGTAATACTTATGACTGGAGGTGATAGAATCTTGAGTTTAGAAGAAAAGCTAAAAAAAAATTCTAGGACAAATCGTTTTTTCCGCAAAAAAAGGATGATTAGTTGTTATGTAGCTGTAGTTGGTTTAATAGGTGGGGTGGGTCTTTGGTATCAACTAGCCGTTCCTGAGTTAGAACGAGTTATGATGCAGGAAGACGATGAGGCACAAACAGTAGATAGTAAAGTGCAGGAAGTGATGGAGTGGCCTGTACAAGCAGAATCTTCAGCAAAACCAATACGAGCTTTTTACAAGAAAGAGGCTTCAACCAAAGAACAGGAAGCATGCTTAGTAAGAAAGGGAAATACTTATTTTGCTCATGATGGACTTGATTTTTCACGTAAGGATGGAAAAACATTTGACGTAGTAGCGGCTTTAACAGGTGAGGTGGAGAAAGTTGGTCCTGATCAAGTTGTACTTAAACATGCTGACGGAATTAGAACCTATTATCAATGCGTAAGTAAGCCGTTAGTTAAAGCTGGAGAGGTTATAAGTCAAGGGGACGTTATAGCCTGTGCAGGATGCAGCGAGCTTGAAAAGGCTGATGGTGTTCATCTGCATTTTTGTGTGAAGAAAAATGAACAAAGTGTAGATCCTGCAACTTACTTAGGTAAAAAGTCGTAAAGCATTAACATATAAAAAGAAGAGTTACGGAAGTTAAACGTATGAGATCGCTGGCATTTGCTAGGGGTCTTATTTGTTTGCTTATTATTTTAATAAGATTTGTGATAAAAAAAACTAGTCCCTCATATATTTTAATATCAAGATTAAATTTCTAATTTAACAAAAAAGTAATATTAGAACAAAGAAAGGGGTTAATAATTAAATGCTGGATTTTATAAAGGAGCGTACAGTAAAACTGGGGCAGCTGTGTGTGGAAAAGCAAGCAACTGTTCGTAGTATAGCAAAGGAGTTTGGGATTTCGAAAAGTACAGTTCACAAAGACTTAACCGAAAGATTGCCGGAGATTAATGCCCAATTGGCGCAGGAGGTAAAAAAAGTTTTAGAACACCATAAAGAAGTAAGACATATTCGTGGCGGAGAAGCAACAAGATTAAAATATAGGCAGAAAGCACGTTGGGGAAAATTGGTTCTAAAACGGGATAATATTCTTCCTTTAAGAAGGAAAAAAAATACTAAAGGTAAGGTTAATTAAATATAGTGTACAGCTGTTAGGTCTTGCTAAACAAGTCGTGTGCTGTGTTTGCCAGGACCACCTCATGAAAGTACTGAATAATAAAAACTAAAATTAGGAAGTGTCATACGTACATAGCAATCCAGGCGGATTGCTTCGTTGCTGCGCTCTGCTCCACTCCTCGCAATGACGGGGTCCCAATTTTGTCATTGGGAGGCCGCAGGCCGTGGCAATCTAGGAATGACGGGGTCTCGCATTTGTCATTGCGAGGCCGAAGGCCGTGGCAATCTAGGAATGACGGGGTCTCGCTTTTGTCATTGCGAGGCCGCAGGCCGTGGCAATCTAGGAATTACGGGGTCTCGCTTTTGTCATTGCGCGAGGCCGCAGGCCGTGGCAATTTAAGAATGACGGGGTCTCGCTTTTGTCATTGCGAGGCCACAGGCCGTGGCAATGTAGGAATGACGGGGTCTCGCTTTTGTCATTGCGAGGCCACAGGCCGTGACAATCTAGGAATGACGGGGTCTTGCTTTTGTCATGGCGAGGCCGCAGGCCGTGGCAATCTCTGGAGTACTTCGTCGCGGGGCGCCGCTCGCTGCTATACTTCGCTGCTCAAAATACGGACGGTAGTCCTGGTGTATTTGCTCTAGTCTCTTATTTTTGCTATGATAAAGGCGATAAATGGAGGGGCAATGGGATGACTTCTTTTAGAAGGCTCTTTAGCTGTAGCAACAGTATAACGTTAAGTAGAATTGTTTTGGCGGGGATTTTCCCTTTTATTTTTTTTTCCAGTATTGCTTGCTGCCGGGCTGTGGCCTTAGTTATTTTATTGGTTGCTGGTGTAACAGATATCTTAGATGGCTATGTAGCACGTAAAACAAAACAGGTGACAAAGCTAGGTGCTCAGTTAGATCCTGTGGCCGATAAAATCCTAGCTATGGTTGTATTTTATTCATTTTGGCAAGCGGATTTAATTCCTGGCTTGGCTCTGTTTTTAATTGTAATGCGCGAAGCTATAATGATTGGCGGGAGTTGCTTTTTTTATTATACAAAAACAGCAATTATGTCGGCTAACTGGGCAGGGAAGGGCAGTACTTTATTTTATTATTTAACCTTTATTTTTTTACTGCAGTCTATTCCCGGTTTTTATATTCTTCTTTATATTGCTATTGGACTTGCCTACCTTGCAATGCTTTGGTATCTTGTAAGTATATGGAAAACTAAAAATTACTAATGTTACATAAAGAATAATTTTCAGGAGGTTTTATGTTAAATACCGAACAAATAAAGAGAATAGTGCCGCACCGGTATCCTTTTTTATTAGTTGATAAGATAATCGAGCTTGAGCCTGGTCTTGCTGCTAAGGGGGTCAAGGCGGTTAGTAGTAATGAGCCTTTTTTCCAAGGGCATTTTCCGGAGTATGCTGTGATGCCAGGAGTTTTAATTATAGAGGCTTTAGCACAGGTTAGTGCTATTGCTGTTTTGACCCTAAAAGAACAAGAAAAAAAGTTAGGGGTCTTAGCTGGGATAGATAAGTTTAAATTTAGAAAACAGGTTATGCCTGGGGATCTGTTGATACTAGAGGCTGAAATTTTAAGTTTGAAAAGTAAGATTGGCAAGGCTGTTGGAAAAGCTAAAGTCGGAGAGAAAACTGTAGCTGAAGGCAACTTGCTTTTTGGTATAGTTGAGATAGGTTAACTTTTAGTGCTAAAAGTACTTGTTGTTTCCCATATGTTTCCTCATAGTTTTAATCCTGTAGCGGGTATTTTTGTTTATAATCAGCTACAGGCGCTGAAAAATTTAGGTGTGGAGTTTAGGGTTATAGTTCCCTCCCCTTTTTTTCCTGGTTATTTTAGATGGCATAAGTTTCGAAAATTGTCTAACAAAACTGAGCCGTTTCATGTTTATTATCTTCCAACTTTCCTTTTTCCAGCAGGCTTTTTTTTTAGTACCCAAGGCTTTTTTTATCGGCGGTCTTTAGTGCCTTTTATTAAGAGTATCAATAGTCACTTTAATTTTGATCTTATTCATGCCCATACGATCTTTCCCGATGCCTATGCTTGTGTAGCATTAAAAAACGTATTTCGGCGGCCATTAGTATCGACAGTACATGGATCGGACTTATTAGTTTATCCGAACTATAACCGCTGGGTGCACCGTTTTGTAGGCCAGGCTTTGCAAGAAAGTGAGCTAGTGATAGCTAGTTCCCGAAAATTAGCAGCTAGTGTTAGGTCTTTTATTAAGGAGAAAGAGCCTGTAGTTATACCTAATGGGTACGATCCCAATCTTTTTTATCCCAAACCACCCAAACCATATGTAACTACTGATGAAGTTGTCCGTATGTTGTATCTTGGAAACCTGGTTCCGGTAAAAGGGGTGGAATATTTACTGCAAGCTTTGGCAAAAGTATTAAAAACAGGGTATAATGTTCAGCTTGATTTAGTAGGAGATGGTTACTTAAAAAAACAACTACAAAGTCAGGTGTATCAACTAAAGATTCAGGCACAGGTTAAATTTTGTGGGCGTGTGCCACAAAAAAAGGTGCCGGAGTGGATAAATCGAGCAGCAGTCGTTGTGCTCCCCAGCTTAAGTGAAGGTTTTGGTTGTGCGTTATTGGAAGCGATGGCTTGTAAAAAACCTGTGATAGGTAGTGCGGTTGGAGGAATTAAGGAACTAATTGTAGATGGGGTTAACGGTTTACTAGTTCCGCCACGGGATGTCCTCAAGTTAACCGCGGCGATTGCTTGCTTAGTGCAGAATCCGGCGCTACGAAGCAAGATGGGTAAGGCCGCATATGCCTATGCCCAAAAAAACACCTGGGAAAAGAGTGCTAAAAAATTACTTGAGCAATATACTGTTACGAGAATGAAATCTACTTAAAAATACTTCAGAAAATGTAGCAGATAAAATTTGTGAGATGCCCTTTTTTGCACAGTGATGACTGATAAAGGTATACTATATTTTAGAAAAAACAGCTTATTTGGAGGTGAGAAAAATTAATATAAATATAAATTATTGGGCGGGTGTCTTATTACGATTATTTCTAGTTGCTGTTATTTGCTTGGCTTTTATCGGAGTATGGTATTTTGTAGTACCGCTTATATATCCTTTTATTATCGCGGCTATTATAGCTATACTATTGGAGCCAGTTGTACGATTTGTGCAGAAAACATTACGAACCTCGCGAGGCGTTAGCCTCTTTATTTCATTGGCGGTCGTACTTAGTTCATTACTTATCAGCTGTTTTCTTATTATCATTGAATTAATTGAGGAGCTTATAAAGTTTAGCCAGGATTTACCTAACTTATTGCAATATGGAGCTGATTTTTGTTCTTCGATTTTTCTAACTAGTGGCATAGGAGAACTTTTTACCCATATTCAAAACTATTTAGCAGAAAATCCGTTTGTTAATCGCCAGGTAAGTGATAATTTAGAATGGTTTGTGCGGGTTGGTAAGACGTTAATTATTGGGCTAGTCAGTAATCTTTTAATTTTTGTGACTGATTTACCACGCTTAATTATGTTATTTTTTCTAATTGTTCTAAGTACTTTTTTTATTAGTGTTGATTGGCCGAAAGCAAAAGATAAAATAGGTTTGCGCTGCTCAGTTAAAATAAACCAAACTTGTAGCGCGGTTTTCGCAGATATTCGACGTGCTTTTTTGGGATATGTACGAGCACAAGTTATTTTAGTTATAATTACTGGTATTGTTAGCTTAATAGCATTCTTGGTTTTAGGAATTCCGTATGCCGGTGTACTTGCACTGATTGCTTGTCTCGTGGACTTATTACCATATGTAGGTGTGGGAATTTTATTTATTCCGTGGGCCAGCTATCTTTTTTTTGATGGAAACAATTATTGGGGTTTTGGGTTATTAGCTAGCTATATTTTAATTATTTTAATTCGTCAGTTAGTTGAACCCAAATTAATGGCTAAACATGTAGGTATCACACCATTAGCTTTTTTAATTGCTATTTTTGTGGGTGTTAAATTATTCGGCCTTGGTGGAATTATTATCGGACCAATTGTAATGGTGTTAATAACATCTTTATATAGAGTTCATGTATTTCGTGATATATACTGTTTTATTATAGGTGATACTAAAAAATAACGAATAACAAGTAAAGGAGGAGGACTTGATAATGCACGCTAACGTACGTGTAGGAGTATATTTAATGCTTTTTAGGAATAATAGAAAAGAGCTATTATTATTACTACGACAGAATACAGGGTACGCAGATGGTACCTGGTCAATGGTGGCAGGGCATGTTGAACATGGAGAAGCTGCGACTTCTGCCCTAATCCGCGAGGCATATGAGGAAGCCGGTATCACGATTGTCCCAAGTGATCTAAAGGTATTGTATATTTTATACCGTCGCGATGCTTGTTTAAATCAGGGTGCCTTTGAAGTTTTTATTGGATGTGAACGCTGGATGGGAGAGATAAGAAACAAAGAACCCCATAAGTGTGGAGGATTAAAATTTTTCCCTTGCCATAGTTTGCCGTCCCAAATGCCTAAGCATCTTTGTAAGGTAATTACTGCTGTTTACCGCCAGGAAGGTTATTATGGGGAATATGGATTTTAATCAGATTCTGGGACGGGAGGATTTTTAGCGAGATATTTACTTAATTTAACCAGGAATATCGGACGTAGTAAAACTGATGTATAGTGCAAGTCACCATGTTCATCTAAAATATTAATTTTTGTGCGCGTAGTATTTAGGTGTTTTTGGTTTTTTTTAAAATTTAAAAAAGCTTCTAATAAAGCTTCGTTTGATAAC
>JBDKGC010000126.1:0-10954 GCA_039798385.1 Bacillota bacterium | reverse complement strand
TTTATTATTTTTTTCATTTATTGGTTTTGAGGATATGTCAGCAGCGGCCGAAGAGGCTAAGAATCCGGCTCGAGATTTGCCGCGAGCCATGTTGAGTGCTATTGCTATTACGCTTTTTTTATATATAGGAACAGCTTTGGTTATGACAGGTATCGTACCTTCGCAAGAGTTTTATGGGCAGTATAATCCGTTAGCGTTAGTAACGGAAAGGATTAGTCCGATTTATGCCGAGTTCCTTGATTTAGGAGTAATGCTGGGTGTTACAACTGGAATTTTCGTCTTGCTTTATGTTCAGACACGGCTTTTGTATACCATGGCACGTGATCGATTATTGCCAGCCTGGTTTACTAAACTACATGTGCGGCACGCTAGTCCTATTAATGCTACATGGGTAGCCGGAGGTGCAGCAGCCCTATTAGCTGGGTTTGTCCCACTTGAAACATTGGCTGAGTTTTCTAGTATTGGTGTTTTAGCAGCATACTCCTTTGTTGCTTTTGGTGTGATCATACTGAGGAAAACTAATCCTACTTTAAAACCTAAGTTTCGTTGCCCAGCAGTACCGTGGTTGCCAATTTGTAGTGTAGTTATTAATTTATATTTAATGTGGCAAGTCGATGTAAGTAATTGGATTTTCTTTTTACTTTGGGTGATAACAGGTACTGTAATATATTTCAAATATATTTATTATCGTTCGACCCTTGTATCTAACAAAAAAGGAGGAGCTTTAGGTGAGTAGTATTTGGCGAAAAAAAGAGCTGGTCTTATCTACCGCAAGCAAAGGAGTAGCTTTAAAAAAAGAGTTAGGTTTATTTGACCTAGTGTTACTTGCGCTTGGCTCGGCTATTGGTGTTGGGATCTTTGTTTTAACCGGTAGGGCTTCTGTATTGGCAGGGCCATCTGTCTCGATTTCGCTGCTCATTGCAGGATTGGCTTGTGCTCTATCGGGTCTTGCGTATGCCGAGTTTGCTTCGTTGGTTCCCCGAGCTGGCTCTGTTTATACGTATGCCTATGTAACACTTGGGGAATTATTTGCTTGGATTTTAGGCTGGAACTTAGCTCTTAACTATGCTGTGCAAGTAGGTACAGTTGCGGCAGGTTGGTCTTGTTACTTACAAGATTTTATGCAGATGGCCTTTAATTTAAAATTACCTAATTTTGTAGCAGCTGCTCCTGGCACTAATTCAGGATCATTTTTTAACTTACCTGTGTTCTTGTTGTGTCTCCTTTTAACTCTTTTATTGGCGCGTGGAATCAAAGAGTCTAAGCTTATTAATAACGTCATAGTCCTTGTTAAGGTTGGTATATTAATGCTCTTTATTATTGTAGGAGGACTTTGTTATATTAACTTTGACAATTGGCAGCCATTTTTTTCAGTCAAAGGGTGGCCGGGTCTTTTTTCTGCCTCAGCTTTTTTATTTTTGGCTTATGTGGGTTTTGAGGATGTTGCGGCTGCCGTGGAAGAGGCTAAAAATCCTCAACGGGACGTGCCACGAGCTCTCTTTATCTCTTTAGGTATTATCACTTTGCTTTATGTCCTAATGGCGTTAGTTATGACAGGTATTTTGCCTGTGAGTGAATTAACTAAAAATCCTGATAACCCATTAGCACTAATTATTACACATACTAATCGGCTTTGGGGGGCAGTGCTTTATGCTGGGTTGCTAGTCGGAATACCTACCGGGGTTTTGGCATCACTTTATGGTTTAACACGTCTTGTTTTTTCTATGGCGCGCGATGGGTTATTACCAGCTAAGCTAGGGGAATTACACAATAAATATAAGACTCCTTTTAAAGGGACGTGGTTTGTAGGCTTACTAGTTGGTATTTTGGGTAGCTTGACACCCTTGAAAAATTTAGCTGACCTTACAGACCTAAGTGCGTTAGTTGCTTTTTCTTTTGTTTCATTGAGTGTTTGGCTGCTAAGAGTTCGTGAACCAAATTTAGTTCGGCCGTTTAGAATGCCTGGATTGCCATGGCTTCCAATTCTCAGTCTAATTATTAATGGCTATTTAATGTTTTCGCTCGAGGAAGGTGCTTTAGCCTGGTTAATTTTTGTTTGTTGGGCAGTAATCGGCTTGGCTGTTTATTTCAGTTATGCGAAGAAGAACTCGGTGCTAAATAGATAAACTAGAATAAGTTAGCCTTTGAATGAATTTGGCAAATAAATATACTTATGCTATACTTAAGCTTGTATTGTGTGGGAAGAATTTTATAAAATTTTGGGAAGGTATCCTAAAGAGGCATGTTGAAAATATGATGGTGTGTACTACGAAAGATGACGGACTATTGTTTGTCGTCTCAGGACCTTCGGGTGTGGGTAAAGGCGTTGTATGTGCTCGTTTGCGCCGACGGATGCCCGAACTTGCTTATTCAATTTCAGCCACAACACGCACGAAACGGACAGGCGAAGAAGAAGGCAGAGAATATTTTTTTAAAGGTCATGCCGAGTTTCAAGAGATGATACAGGCTGGTCAATTATTAGAATGGGCGCAATACGTAGATAATTATTATGGTACACCGCGTGATTTTGTGGAAGAACAGATGGCCCAAGGGAAAAATGTGCTTTTAGAGATTGATGTGCGTGGTGCGCTGGAGGTCAAGCAAAAACTACCGCAAGGTGTTTTTATTTTCTTACTTCCACCTACAATGGTTGATTTAGAAAATAGGCTGAGACTACGTGGATCTGAGACAGAACAGACATTATATAGACGTATGCTTACAGCCGCTGAAGAAATATCTCAAGTACACAATTATGATTATGTGGTAGTTAATGATCGAATTGCAGTTGCTTGCTCTAAAGTTGAAGCAATTATTACTGCTGAGCGGTGTCGGAAAGATCGAATAGTTGTAATTGAGGAGGAATAAAAGGTGCTATATCCGTCGATCGACCTTTTGCTTAAGAAAGCTGCAAGTAAATATTCAATTGTGGTTATGACTGCCAAAAGAGCACGTAGGTTGTTAGTAGAAGAAAAAAAGTATGCTGAGCCTCGGGCTGGTGGTAAATTTATTGGAGTAGCATTAGCTGAGATAGCTAGTGGGGAGTTAGTTGTTAAAACTGAGGAGTAGTATATAATTATGGCTTTAATATTTTTTATAGAGGAAAGATTATCTCATTCATAAAGTTTAGCGGGATGAGATAATAATGATTTATTAAAGTGTCTGAGTTAGTGGCTATATAGTTTAGATTTTTGTGCTGGAGAAGGGGATAAAGGCGTATTTTACATAGCAAGAGGATGTTATTAGAATGGAACACATGTTTACATGTAAGATTAAATTTATAAGCCGCACATGTGTTATATATAACTGTTGGTTAGTAAGATAAAGTTCAATTACATTATAATAAAAATTATATTTATAAAGGATGTGTTATACTAAATGGCAGTACGTAATATTTTAATTTATCCTCATAGCACTTTAAGTAAACCGGCGGTTAAAGTAACTAAGTTTCATGAACAATTACACAAGGTCTTGGATGATATGCATGAAACAATGCTTTTTGCAGGGGGTGTAGGATTAGCTGCGCCTCAAATAGGCATTCTAAAAGCAATGGTTGTAATTAAACATGAGGAGCAGCAATTAGAGTTAGTTAACCCTGTGTTAACAGTAAAGGAAGGTGTCCAATTAGAACCTTTAGAAGGGTGCCTAAGTTTGCCAGATATATTAGCGCGAGTGAAAAGGTATGAAACAATAACTGTACAAGCACAAGACCGTTTTGGAGAAAAAATCGAGCATAATTGCACCGGTTTTTTAGCACGTATAGTGCAGCACGAGCTCGATCATTTGCAGGGTATTTTAATTATCGATCGCACTAAGGAAGTCTATAAAAGAAAAAATAAACAAGCCGCAGAGGAAAGTGAGAGTAAATGCAAGTAGTTTTTATGGGTACTCCAACATTTGCAGTGCCCACACTGCAAATGTTGCTTGCATCTAAATGCAAGGTGCTTGCTGTAGTATCCCAGCCAGATCGGCCGATTGGCCGGAAACGAGTGTTGCAAGCACCACCTGTCAAACAGTTGGCTATACAGCATGCGATACCTGTGCTTCAACCGGAACGTCTTCGTAAGTCAGCTGCAGAACAAGAGTTGATAAATCTAAAACCAGATTTAATTGTTACGGCGGCCTATGGTCAGATTCTTTCAAATGAGTTGTTGGCTGCGCCGAGATATGGTGCTGTAAATGTACATGCATCGTTACTGCCTAAGTATCGCGGTGGTGCTCCTATCCAACATGCCTTAATTAACGAAGAATTGCGAACTGGCATTACCTTGTTATATATGGTAGAAGCTTTAGATGCGGGGAACATTATTGTGCAACAAGAGCTTGAAATTTTGCCTGAGGATGACTCGGGTAGTCTGCATCTCAAGCTTAGTCAACTAGGAGCGCAAATGTTAAACGACTTGCTACCAAAATTAGGAGACCCTAACTTAGAATCCCAGCCGCAAATTGAAACATTGGTTACTTATGCCCCCAACATTAAACGTGCTGATGAAAAAATTTGTTGGGACGATCGACCTGGAAGAATCTGTGGTTTAGTGCGAGCACTTTCACCTCATCCAGGTGCCTATACTACATGGCGGGGGAAGGTATTAAAAATTTGGCAGGCGTCGTCTATCATTTATAGCCATGGAAAAAAAACTGGCGAAATATTAAAAGCAGATTTAGTAGATGGATTATGGGTTGCGGCCCAAAATGGTGTAGTTCAAGTTACACAGCTACAATTAAGTGGGAAAACCAGAATGGACGTAGATGTTTTTATACGTGGTAATAATATTAAAGTAGGCGAACAATTAGGTAGTTAGTTTTTTTTAAGGAGCGCTGATTTCTACAATGCGTTTAAATATGTATGATTTGAACAAAGCAGAGTGGAGTTTTTTTATGAACCACGAAGGTTATCCCGAGTGGCGTGCTAAGCAAGTACTAGATTGGTTATATAAGAGTCGTGTCACTACATTTTTAGAGATGAAGAACTTACCAAATGATTTAATAATTACTCTAAAAAAAAGATTTGAAGCCATGCCTTTGGTTGTAGAAAAAAAACAAATTGCGCAGGATGGTACCGTCAAGTTTTTGTGTAAGCTAGGCGATGGTGCTTTGATAGAGACAGTTCTTTTAAAACATAATTATGGTTTTAGTGTTTGTGTTACGTCGCAAGTAGGGTGTCGTATCGGATGTACGTTTTGTGCTTCTACAATGCATGGCTTGCAGCGAAATTTAAGTGCGGGTGAGATGGTAGCCCAAGTTATAATAGCAGATAAGTATTTACACCAAACAAGTTCGCAGCGTGTCCGATCTATAGTACTGATGGGATCAGGTGAACCTTTTGAAAATTATGATGAGAGTATAAAGTTTGTACGGATGGCCTGTGCTGAGGAAGGGTTAAATATTGGCCAACGCCGAATAACGGTCTCTACCAGCGGTGTGGTACCGGGAATATTTCGCTTTGCTGATGAAGGATGGCAAGTTGGGTTGGCTATTTCATTACATGCACCGAACGATCAGTTGCGATCACGGCTAATGCCAATTAATAGACGTTACCCGCTGCTTGATTTATTAACTGCATGTCGTTATTATTGTAGTAAGACTAAACGACGTATAACATTTGAATATACGCTTATACAAGGGGAAAACGATAAAAATGAGCATGCTTTTCAGTTAGCAGATTTAATCCAAGGGATGAATACATATGTAAATTTAATCCCTTTAAATTCTGTAGCAGAAAAAAAATATGTCTGTTCTTCTCCAGATAGATTTGAAAAATTTCTTGAGATACTTACCTCGAGGCGTATAAGGTGTACAGTGCGTCATAGAAGGGGTTATGAGATAGATGCTGCATGTGGTCAACTCAGAAATAAGGCCAGGATGTAAAATACAGTGGGGGAGGAGTGAGTAGCGATGCAAATTTTTAGTAGGACAGATGTTGGAAAAGAACGTAATATTAATGAAGATAGCATATATACAACGTTGTCAGAGGGCGTTGGTCTGTTAGTTATAGCTGATGGTATGGGAGGCCATAATGCAGGTGATGTAGCAAGTAAAATGGTTGTAGATCGAATCGCGAAAGATATAGCTAAAGTAGACCCAACTAAGAAAACAAAGCGCGTTACTTTATTGGAGCAAGCTATAAAGTCAGCCAATGAAGACGTTTTTTCATTAGCTAATACAAATAAATCTTATCATGGAATGGGGACTACAGTTATAGCAGCAATGGTTGATGAAGAGCAAGTGACAATGGTACACGCTGGGGATAGCCGAGGATACATTTTAGATGCTAGTGGTTTGCGTCAGATTACAGAGGATCATTCTTATGTTAATGTTTTATTAAAACATGGCGAGATTACAGCTAATGAAGCCCGAAGTCATCCACAGCGAAATATGATTGTTAGTGCGGTGGGTACTACAGAACATGTTACAACGGATGCAATCGAACTAGAATGGGTTAAAAATGATATACTCCTACTTTGTTCAGATGGTCTAACTACAGAGCTAGAAGAGATGTTAATAAAAGAGATTTTAACAAATACAAACCTAAGCTTAAATGAAAAGGGCAACTGTTTAATAGAAAAAGCGCTGGAAAATGGTGGTAAGGACAATGTTTCTGTTATTTTAGTAGAGAACTAAGGGGGTGTAATTCTGGTGAGGCTAGAAGGCAAGAAGTTAGGCGGACGGTACAAAGTGCAACAACGTGTTGGTGGCGGAGGTATGGCTAATGTATATAAAGCTAAGGATTTATTGCTGCATCGATTTGTTGCTATAAAGGTCTTAAGTGAAGCACTTAGCGATGATAGTGAGTTTGTGCGGCGTTTTAGCCGTGAAGCGCAAGCAGCTGCAAGCCTTTCGCATCCTAATGTTGTAAGTGTGTACGATGTGGGGCGTGAAAAAAGTAGACATTATATAGTAATGGAGTTAGTGGAGGGGCCAACCTTAAAAGAATATATTTTAAAGAGAGCACCACTTTCTTTAGATGAGTTTGCAGTTATTACCACGCAAATCTGCGAAGCCCTCGCCCATGCTCACGAGAATACAATTATACACCGGGATATAAAACCACACAATATACTATTAGGTTTTAATGGACGGGTAAAGGTGACAGATTTTGGTATAGCACGTGCTGCAAGTTCTGCTACAATTACGCAGACCGGTTCAATTATGGGTTCTGTACATTATTTTTCTCCTGAACAGGCCCGAGGCGGGACAATTGGTGAAAAGTCAGATATATATTCTTTGGGTGTTATAATGTATGAAATGTTAACAGGAAAACTTCCTTTTATCGGCGATTCAGCTGTAAGTATTGCCCTAAAACACTTACAAGATCCTCCAAGTTCCATAATTGATCTTAATCCCGAGATAAATAAGGAGTTATCGGACATTGTATTGAAAGCCCTTACTAAGGAACCTGAAGGTAGGCAAGCTACAGCACAAATTGTAGCACAGGATATAAAAAAAATTATTCCAGCAAAGGAGACGGAAGAGCTGTGGTTTAATTTTAAGAATACAAAGGAGGAAAAGGGCTTAGTTAGGAATGCTTTTGTCACAGAAGCTGCAAGTAAGGTTGACATTACTTTCCCGGCAAATAAAGAGAATACACAAGTTGTCTCAACGCTAGCCAAGAAAATAAAAGATAGATTTCAAAATGTCGTTGGAACGGAACCAACAATTTTGCAACGAACTGCTACATGGCTTAAAAGGGCAAAACATAGATTACCTTGGTGGCAGAAAGCATTGTTTACAGTAGTAACTGGTGCAGTAGTATTAGTTACGGTGGTCTTTGGTGTGTTTTTTTTATGGCGTGTTATATATTCACATCCGGCACAAGGAACCTATCATTTGCCTAGGTTTGCTACAGTAGCGGAAGCAAAGGAATGGTTAAATAAAAATGAATTTTTATATAAAGTGCCGAGTATTATAACTGTTACTGGCCCTTCGGGCAAGGTTGTAGAACAGAATCCAGTGCCTGGTGCCGATGTGAGTCCCGATACAATGCTTAGTTTAAAAGTGGGAAAAGGAGCCAGCTTGTCAGATCAGCAGACGGTAGCTGATGGACAAGTAACAGTAGATAACTTTATAGGTATGTTTGAGTCGCGAGTTAGGGGATTAAGGCCAGAGGGTTATAATGTGGTGCTGTGGCGGAGTGGGGAGAAAGGACCTGAAGATCCATCGGTCAGGCAGTATCAAGTTTATAAACAGTCTGTAGCACCTGGAAGTCCAATTAATCAAGGCGAGACGGTTGAGTTATACTTATATGAGCCCGGATTAAGTGGTCGTAAAAAGGCCTAGTATAAATTGTGTGATACATATTACTTTATATCACAGAGGGGAATGCACTTAAGCTATTAAAATAAAATATATAAAAAAAGGGGAAAGGAAAATTGCAGTGGGTACGCGAGCATCTTGCAAAATTTATTAAATTACGCCGTGAACTTCATCAAATTCCAGAACTCGGTTATGCGGAATACAAGACGCAACAGAAAATATTAGACTATTTAAAAGAACTACCTAAGATAGAAGTAAAGAAATGGCGGACTGGTATTTTAGTACATCTTTTTGGTAGCAACCCTAAGAGACGCATAGCATTTCGAGCGGATATTGATGCCTTGCCGCTTAAAGAACAGACTGGGTTGAACTTTTCTTCTGAGCATCCAGGATGTATGCATGCTTGTGGCCATGACATGCATATGGCTATTGCTGTTGGAGTATTAAGCTATTTTGCATATCATCCTTTGCAGGACGACCTGTTGTTTATCTTCCAACCAGCGGAAGAAGGTCCTGGTGGTGCAAAGCCCATGCTTGCAAGTGCTGAGTTTAAAAAGTGGCAGCCAGATCAGATTTATGCCCTGCATGTTTTACCTGAAGCCCCCGTGGCTACTATCTCTACGCGTCCAGGGGTTTTTCTAGCAAATACGGCTGAATTAATTATTGAGCTTATAGGTGCAGGAGGGCACGCTGCACAGCCGCATTTAGGCAGAGATATGATTGTAGCACAAGCTGATTTAGTCTTGCATCTAAAAAATGTTATTGCAACTAATATAGACCCTATGCGAGCTGCTGTGCTTACGATCGGGCAATGCACTGCTGGGACAGCTAATAATGTTATGGCAGATAATGCAGTGCTTCGAGGTGGCATTCGCGCGCTCGATAAAGATATCTTTGAATTATTAAAGAAACGGGTAACGGACGTCACTTTAGGTATGGAGCGTATTCATCAGTGTAAAGCTAATGTTACGTGGAAATCAGAATATGTACAGACTGAGAACAATGCCAACTTAACAGCGCAATTTATGAGCTGGGCCAAACAGCAGTGTGATCTTAAGGTGATAACTGCTGACCCCATGTTGTGGGGAGAGGATTTTGGTTATTTCTTGCAAGAAATTCCGGGATTATTTTTTACATTAGGAGTAAATTCACCTTATGGCCTACATCATGCAAAATTTAATCCAGATGAAAACGCAATTTTAGTGGGTATTGAGCTTGTATGTCGTTTTTTTAAGGAACTAATTATTAATTAATGCAGAAAATATATATATATAAAGACACCGGAGTATGTCTTAAATCATACCAAGCGTTAAGTAACTTGTGCCAAAATTTTATAAATGATGATTGCACTGTGCAGTCTATAGACGCTATTCGGATAATTAAAGGAGATTGGGTAGCTGCTGCTTCAACCATAATTTTTCCTGGCGGTGCGGATTTACCTTATGCAAAAAAATTAAATGGTGCTGGTAATAATAATATCAAAGCATTTGTGACAGAAGGAGGGGCATATTTGGGTATTTGTGCTGGGGCTTATTACGGTTCCAGCTTTTGTGATTTTGCAAGTAGTGTGCATTGTGATCCAAGGATTACAGTTTTGGGGAACAGAGAACTTGCTTTTTATCCAGGACATACAATAGGACCTTTTTTAGCCCCTTATACATATAACAAAGAATGTGGCGCTCGAACGACAAAAATTATGCAAGCCGTAGGACAAGAAAAATATTATAACGCTTATTTTAATGGCGGGTGTTATTTTGCGGAGCCTGAAAAATTTAGTAATGTGACTGTGCTTGCGAGGTATGCTGCAGCAGGTTTTATGGCTGAGGCTGCCGTCGTGCTCTGTAGGGTTGGGACGGGTTGTGCTGTTTTATCCGGGGTACATCCCGAACTTAAATGTAGCCCTGATGATCAAAGTTTATTATTGCAAAACATATTGCAATATGTATATACATATTTTCTGTAGTTTATTTCAAGGATAACTCATATATATACATGGAACAAATTAACTGTGATGCGATTTTATATGTACAGTTTTAAAAATTCTAAACCTGCGGTTGATTCTTATCTTTATCAATTGCAGGCCTGCACTGGTCGTTAAATATAGATAATATTCTAAGTTATGATATAATTCTTATTATTAATAATATAGGAGTGATATCATGTTTTCTCGTATTTGCTTGATATTACCACTTATTTTCAGCGTATGTATGCCTGTTAATTATAACAAGGTACATGCTGCTAGGGGAGTGGTGCGGTTAACAAAACTTCAAATACAAGCTATGGCGCTTGTCGCTAAAGAAAAAGCTTTAAAGCCTAAATATGTAGTTATAACACCGCTTAAAGGATATCCTCATCTGCATATGACGTGGGTTGCTACACATTCGAGGTATGTGGCTGATAAATATGCACTAGCTCTTAAGAACAAAAAGCAAATAAAAACCACACATGCGTTTGGTTTTCGCACAATAAATGCTAGAAGTTATTCTTATAAGTTGCCAGCTCCAATGGATGCTTTTTATAGCAACGCAAGAATGGGGCCGCATATTGAAGTTTTAGATAAAAACCTTAGACTAAAGCAAGTGATACCAGTTTCAAAACAAAATGTGACACTTGATCTTACAAAGGTTAGAGTAAAAAAAATATAACAATATAATAAATAAAATTATATTATAACCACGTATTTTTCTAATACGTGGTTATATAT
>JBDKGC010000125.1:0-3876 GCA_039798385.1 Bacillota bacterium | reverse complement strand
GAATATGCGTATTTATTTTATAGGGATAGGCTTTTTTTTATTGCACTTATTAAGTAACGTAGCAAATGATATTGTGCAGAAGTATACTGGCTGTAACCTTTCTGCATTTGAAGTACTTTTTTTTAGGTTCTTATTTGGGACGTTGATGTTAGTGCCACTTATTATATATTATGGCAAAGAGACGCTTCGGACTAATAACATCTATATTCATTTATTGCGGGGGTTACTGCTGTTTATTGGACTTCTTTTTTGGATTTACGGTTTAATGGTAGTTAAAGTTACAACAGTTACAGTTATGGGGTTAGCTATCCCTGTAGTTACCTTAGTTCTAGCTCGCATCTTTTTAAACGAGCGCATTATATGGCAACGCTGGCTAGTTACAATTGTTGCTTTTTTAGGTATCACAATTGTTTTAAATCCGGGTGCTGAATTCAAAGTTGAGATGTTGGCGCTCTTAGGTGCTGTGGTTTGTTTTGCCATGCTTGATGTAGTTAATAAAAAGATTATTGTCGAAGAGTCAATGCTTGGCATGCTTTTTTATTCTTCCTTAGCTACAACAGTTTTATCAGCCGTACCGTTTTTGGTTTTTAATTGGCAAACACCTAGTCAACCTCTCTTAGCGGCACTTTTCGGGTGGCAAGATCCAACTGCTTATTTGCCTGTACTGTTTCTCTTAGGGATCGGTGCAAATTTAGTCTTATATTTTATTTTAAAGGCCTTTTCTTATGCTGATGCAACTGCAATTGCCCCTTATCGTTTTTTAGAATTAATTATTGCCGCAATCGCAGCTTATTATGTATTTGCCGAACAACCTGAAAAAAGCACACTTTATGGGGCCTGCATTATTATTCCCGCTACTTTATTTATTATTTATTCGGAAAAAAGGCAGCTTGCAAAGAGCAGTTAACAATACTAATTTAGAGTTAATCATAGGTTAACAACATCCTTTAAACAAGGATGTTTTTTTTTGTTTTTTAGTTTAAAGTAAATATTAAATAAATAAAGGAGTTGTTAGTTATGGAGCTAGAAAAGGTTCTTAGTGCGAGTATCTATAAGTTAATTGTTCGGACGGTTACAACGCTCCCCTTTGACGTAGAAAAATGCTTAGAAGAAGCTAACTTTAAGTATGAGGGTGATAAAAGTGCTTTGCAGATTATATTACATAATAATATGCGTGCTAGACAGAAGCACGTTCCTCTTTGCCAGGATACTGGTGTACTTACGTTTTATGTGCAGGCTCCGTGTGGTTTTAGTCAAAAAAGCTTTATCAACGCTACCAAGGATGCGGTAGCAAAAGCTACTGAGAACAGTCTGTTGCGGCAAAATACGATTGATATATTAACAACGAAGATGCGTGATGATAATTTAGGACGAGGCATGCCTATTGTTCATTTTATCGAGCGTGAGCAAGCAGAAATCCAGGTCTCTTTACTTATGAAAGGAGGGGGCTGTGAGAATAAGAATAAGCAGTATTCTCTACCTTATGATATGGGTACTAGTGGTATAGCAGAACGAGATTGGGAAGGAGTGCGACAAGTTGTATTGCACGGGGTGCATGAAGCCCAAGGTGCTGGTTGTGCACCAGGTATTGTCGGGGTAGCCGTGGGGGGCGATCAAGCTAGTGGCGCTGCACTCGCTAAGAGCCAACTGTTGCGTTCTTTAAGTGAAGTCCAACCAGCATCCGATATTACGGCCTTAGAAGCACGCATACTACAAGAGGCCAATGCTTTAAAGATAGGGGTGATGGGTTGGGGCCATGGTCCAACTTTACTAGGGTGTAAAATAGGTCTTTTGGATCGCATTGCGCCCTCGTTCTTTGTGTCAATTGCTTATAATTGTTGGGCGCTCAGGCGCCAAACTTTTATTTTGAATAACAGTGGTGCTATCTTAAGATGGGAAGATACCAATGAAGGTTTACCAGCTACAATTAAAGATAAAAGAAGAATGCAAATCGATAATATAAAAGTTTTGAAGACGCCTCTTACGAAAGACCAAGTTTGTAGTTTAAAAGTGGGCGACTGGGTCTCATTAAGTGGTGAAATATTTACGGGGCGTGATCGGTTGCATAAGTACTTATGTAAACACGATTCGGATATTCCACTTCATGAAAGTATCCTTTATCATACCGGTCCTGTTGTTGCTTATAATGACAGTGAACTGCGTATCACTTCGGCAGGACCAACCACTTCAATGCGGGTTGAACCCTATCAAGCAGAGGTTATTAAACGATATAACCTTCGTGCAATTATTGGCAAGGGTGGGATGGGGGAGCGGACCAAAAAAGCTTTAGCGCGTTATGGATGCGTTTATTTAAGCGCGGTCGGTGGGGCGGCACCTTTTTATGCGGAGCAGATAGAAGAGGTATTAGACCACTTTTTAAAAGAGTGGGGTAGGACAGAGGCTGTATGGCATTTAAAAGTAAAAGATATGTTACTCTTAGTTACGATGGATGCGCATGGCAATTCCTTGCATGACAAGATAAAGGCGCGATCGCTACAGCAACTAAGTCAAACACTCAGTCCCAGTTGCTTATAAGCTATAAATAGCTAATTTAAAACGCGATTTTCGGGATAGTTTGTTAGAGTTAGTGTCACCTTCGTTAATTCACCATTTCGATAAATTTCTATTTCAATTGGATCTCCTGGTTTTTTTGAATCAAACAATAAATTTTTTATATCTTCATTGCTATTTATGGGTTTATTATCTAGCTTGACAATCATATCATATTTTCGAAGTCTAGCTTTAGCTGCAGGGGAATTGGGTCTTACCCCAGCTAAGACCACACCACTTTTAATATGACTAGGAAGCTTTAACAGAGCAGGAGCATTTGGGGGCAACAGATTTAAGGGTATTGGATTTTCCAGGCCCATATAGGGCCATGAGAAAGAATGTCCTTTTTTTAAAGCTGGTAATACCTTTAAAATTGCTTTTATTGGAATGGCATAACTAATGCCCTGGCCATTTGGCGCTTTAAAAGTTGTTAAACCGATTACTTTTCCAGCAGCGTTTACTAATGGCCCACCGCTATTACCAGGATTTACAGTAGCATCAGTCTGGATGACAGGGATAGGATATTTATCTCCTGATGGTGTTGGAATATCCATGGTGGTTAGTGGTCTGCTAATAATACCTTGACTTACCGTCTTTCCTAAACCCAAGGGATTACCCATCGCGAGCACTGGCTCTCCTGTTTTTAGTAAGTCGGAGTTACCAATCTCAGCTGTTTTGGTAACATGCTTTGCATCTATTTTAATTACAGCTAGATCCAGGTTTCGATCAATACCTACTACTGTTCCTTTGCTATTTTTTAGTTCGTTTTGTTTCCCGCTTGCAAAGCTGATCGTTATTTCATTGCCCTGTTCATTATCAGCAGCTTCTTTCACGACGTGGGCGTTGGTTAAAACTAAGGCTTCACCCTTTTCAGGTTTATCACCTTCAGCTTGACTACTTATGATGACACCTGAGCCAGCCTGTCCTAGGTGTTTTTGAGGGGAAAAAAAGTTATTTAACGAAGCAGCTGGTGTAACATAAACCCCAACGACACTCTCGTCACATTTGGCAACCGCTTCAGTAATTGCGGTATTAACTTGCAAATTATGGGTAATTGGTGCTGTGCTATCAGGGATAACATTGGCTGGAAATAAGCCAATGTGTGCAAGTAATGGTAGGGAAAGAAGTGTAAGGAGGCACCCAACAGCACCAGCTATAATATATGAGAGCTGGTAATTATTTGGCTTCTTATTTATTACAGTATGTTTTTTTTCTGACTGAGACATCTAAAATGCTCCTTCCTAAGCAATGGTCAGCTATCATTGTATCATAATCAAGCTGTCTTTTAATTAATGCAGGTTTAGCTATCCTTATTTATTATAATAT
>JBDKGC010000124.1:0-8197 GCA_039798385.1 Bacillota bacterium | reverse complement strand
TTTTAATAAATGTGCCCTAAGTTGGTTCATCTAGATCTCTAGTAGCTCCCCATCTAAAGACCACGGTTTTGCCTTTGTTATACGTGCATAAGTAAGTTTACCTAATAAAGTAGGGGGACCTTGAAAGTTAACAATTTTATTAGACCTAGTTCGGCCGCTTAACAAGCCTGGCTTTTTAGCGTTTAGTTGTTCGACTAAAAGTTCTACTTTACGATTTACTAATTGTTTGTTTTTATTAAGACTTATTTTTTCTTGTAGATTGTTTAAATTTTGCAAACGATACTCTTTTTCTGTTAGCTCAATGTCATCATTCATTTTAGCAGCAGGGGTTCCGGGTCGTGCTGAGTAAATAAAAGTAAAAGCTGAATCAAATTCCACTTCGGACATAAGCGACATAGTTTGCAAGAAGTCATCGTTGGTTTCGCCTGGAAAACCAACAATAATATCAGTTGTCAAGGCAACATCAGGCAAAACTGTACGAATTTTTTCTACTAACTTTAAGTAACGCGAACGTGAATACTTACGCGCCATCTTTTTTAAGATAAGATCACTACCCGATTGCACGGGTAAATGAATATGTTCAACCAAATTAGATCGATTTTTAAAAACATCCAACAGCTGTTCATCAAAATCATAGGGATGACTAGTTGTAAAACGTATGCGTGGTATATTAACCAAACAAGCTTCCGAAATTAATTTTGTAAAATTTACTTTTTGATCTATTAAATCTTTACCATAGGCCGTCACATTTTGTCCGAGTAATGTTATTTCTTGGTATCCTTGGTCAGTTAAATCTCGTATCTCTTGGAGAATATCATTAGGTTGTCTACTCCGTTCTTTTCCTCTGGTGTAGGGTACGATACAATATGTACAAAATTTATCGCAGCCATATGCAACGTTAATCCAAGCACGAAAATGTTCATGTCGTACTGTGGGTAATGCCTCAACAATGTCACCTTCTTTGGACCAAACTTCCACCACGGCTTCTTTGCTGAACAAAGCTTCTTGTATCAGTTGTGGTAACCGATGTAGATTGTGAGTACCAAAGACAATATCTACATAAGGGTGCCGCTTTAAAATTCTTTCTACGACTATTTCTTCTTGTGACATACATCCACAAAGGCCTAAAATTAAACCGGGATTAATTTTCTTTAGAGCCTTATATTTACCTAATAAGCCATATACTTTTTCTTCTGCACAATTACGAATAGCACATGTGTTTACCAGAATTATATCTGCTAAAGCTATATTCTCAGTTTGGGTGTAGTTCATTTGTTCCAAGATTCCGGCCATATGTTCACTGTCGTGTACATTCATCTGACAGCCATAGGTGCGAATGAAATATTTTTTCCCTTTACCTATTTTTAACAATTCATCATTAAGAGGACCAAATTTTGTGTGTTTTATTTCTTGGCCGCCTCTTTTTTTTGCTTTAAGTAAGTTTGGTAATAAACGCGTCACTATAAAAACAGTTCCTTTATCTTCAAGTTATATTCTTCAAGTTATATAAGGTTACTACTAATTATATTTTAGTGTAGAAAGCGGTAAATTACCAGCGTAATTTTAAAACAAGCTTATTTATTCATTTGTTTTAGGCCGGACTATAACATCAAAATAGGTATATGCTTTGTTACCTTCATTATCTTCTGCAATGCAGTTAACATTTGTTATGCCCATTGCAAAAAAGGTACCGCGGGGAGGATTACAGATTAATCGTATTTCACGGTTATCGATCGTATTAATCTGTGGAAGAGGATAATCTACATTCATGCCGTTCATATGATCGCTTAAAGCGATAAAATCTTTTGGTTTTTCTATCATAATAGGTTCTTTTGCACTTGGTGCTTGGCCTGGGTCAATTTGCTTCGAAGGTGCTGCTGGACTTGCTTGCTCCTTATATTGCTGGTGCTGCTGATCAGTACTGATTTTATTACTTGGAGAACTAACAGTATCTACAGTTGCTATTGTTTCAGACCGTTCTTTTTGCAAAGTCCTGATTTGTAATATTGTTGAACTAGTCGGTGTTGTTTTACCGCTCAGATAAATGTGCTCGTTGTCGCAAAATACCATATTTTTGCCTTCTATTAAATCTTGATCAAGATAGGAAGAGTATAGCAATTTATTCTTAAAAGGATCAATTTGACATAAAAAAGCAGTAGGGTTTTGTTGAGGGGGAGAA
This sequence comes from Bacillota bacterium, assembly GCA_039798385.1. Taxonomy (GTDB): domain Bacteria; phylum Bacillota; class Bacilli; order Thermoactinomycetales; family Thermoactinomycetaceae; genus JBDKGC01. The sequence continues at coordinate 6,018 of JBDKGC010000124.1, read as the reverse complement.
GAGGTATTGTGTAGCGGGAAGTCAGTAGAGGATGTAGCACCACTAATGTAAATTAATCCATCTTTATCTAAAGCAATACTATGTCCAACATCAGCCTTAGATCCGCCCAAATAGGCGAAAAAATTATTAGGATCATTAGGCATAGCATTCGAGGTAGTAACTAGTTTTAACACAAAAGCATCATTATTGCCTGTGTTTTTACTTTTTGAAGGTTTATTCAAGAAATCAGAGGAGTTGGTTTGCCCGGTAAGATAAACATTTTGTTCTTTATCCACTGTAAGAGCACGAGCGATATCGCGTCCACTACCACCTGCATATGTTCCGTATGCTAGCTGTGGCTGATCAGTATTAAAGTTAAATTTACTTATAAAAGTATTAAATTTACCTTGGAGTTTGTTTTGCAAAGCATTATTAGTGGTTGGAAATTTGCTAGAATTGGTAAAACCAGAAACATAAACATAACCGTTGTCATCTACCGCTATATTACAGCCGGAATCATGCCCTTCACCACCAAGATAGTTGCAATATGATAAGACTGATTGCTCTTGGGGTGTGTTTGCGACTCTACATATAAATGCTGTTAAATTTGTTGGTAAAAAATCTTGTAGTGCAGTAACTGGTAAGTTAGTAGCACGTGTAGCTCCTGTTAGATAAGCAGTGCCAGTATTATCAACAGTAATCCCGTGCCCTGCGGTGAAATTTTCTCCACCAAGATAACTAGAATAAGCCAAAGAATCAGGTTTAAGGGTACAAAGTTTCGTAACAAAAGCACTGGCTGAAGCAAGTGGTTTGTTCTGAAATGCATTGCGTATTGGAAAATTTGACGAGGTGGTAATCCCTGTTAGATAAACATTTTGCTTATTATCTACAGCTATATCTAATGCCTCATCATCGCCATCACCACCAAGATAGGTAGCATAGAGGAGAGCTTCGTCTCCTTCTTTTAATGGATCAATTTTACAAACAAAAATTGTCTTTTTCCCAGACAAAGTTGTTTGGCAAGCATTTTTTAAATTAAAACAATTTTTACTTGTAGTCCCTGTTACATAAATATATCCATTTTTATCGGTAGTTATTGCATTAATAGTAGAGTTGGGTAGTACTCTTTCATTTGTACCTTTAACTAAAGGGACATGACCTTGTAGATTGGCTAGTTTCATTTAGAAAACTCCTTTATTGATACACTTTTAGGTAAGCATGATCCTAAATTTTTTGGCATTTTTGTAAACTATAGACTAATACCAATGCCTTTGTCTGTTTATTTGTTTTTTTATAATTATACAAAGACCTCTGCTTCTCCTTTGTCGATACTTTAAGAACCTAGTCTAGGGTGTACAAAAATGCCTGCTCGTTAATTTATATGTATATTTTTTAAAAATTATTAACAGTCTTTCGGCAGGAGTAGCATGGAGCTTTGTCGAATTTGTAGTCGAAATAATAAATATGAGCGGATATAAAGGGCGTGGGCAAAGAAATATGAGACAAATAAGAGTAGCATTGGCTGACGACAACAAGGAATTTGCAAAGTTGCTCAGAGAATATTTGGAAGGTGAACCAGATATAGCTGTGCAGGGGATTGGCTATAATGGTAAAGAGATTATAGACTTATTAGAAGAGAAACCGTGTGATGTATTGGTTCTGGATGTGATAATGCCTCATTTAGATGGTTTGGGTGTTTTGGAAAGGTTAAATAAGATGGAGTTAGAACCCAAGCCCCAAGTAATTATGCTGACTGCTTTTGGCCAAGAAAGTGTAACACATCGTGCTATTGAATTAGGCGCTTCGTATTATATTTTAAAGCCCTTTGATATGGAGGTATTAACAGGGCGCATTAGAGAAGTTCAGGAAGCTGTTCTTCCACGAGGTCAATCCTTACTAAAGGTTTCTGATATTGTCAAAAAAAAGCCTCAAAAGTACAGTTTAGATATAAGTATTACTGATGTAATTCATGAAGTAGGGGTTCCAGCACATATTAAAGGCTATTTTTATTTACGAGAAGCAATTTCGTTAGTTTACCACGATATAGAACTATTAAATTCCATAACAAAGGTTCTATATCCACGCATTGCAGAAAAACATAAGACTACACCAAGTCGTGTCGAGAGAGCTATCAGGCATGCAATAGAAGTTGCTTGGAGTAGAGGGAGCATGGATGCAATAAAAAGTCTGTTTGGTTATACTGTCAGTCTTTCAAAAGCTAAGCCGACAAATAGTGAATTTATAGCAATGATAGCTGATCGATTACGCGTGGAGCATAATAAAGTAGGATAATTAGCTAACAACAAAAGACCACTAAGATTGTAGAAGCCTAGTGCGTCTTTTGTTTTATACTTTTTTTATCTTTACTTCACATTACTCCAGCGAAAGTTTAAAATGGCGATAATGCTAAAGAAAAGAGTCATACCTAACAGGATATATACTTCAGTTGTATAGTTGGCTAAGGGTCCATGAAGCCATACACCGCGTAAAAGTTTTACCGAATGATATAAAGGTATGACCTTAATTGTTTTTTGCAACCAATCTGGAAATAAATTAATAGGTACCGAAGCACCACTGAACATAATCATAAGCGGCATAAGTAAACCTGCTAATGATTGTGATTGTGCTTGATTTTTGGCAAGTGTTACTAGAAAGAATCCAAACGTCAAGACTGAAACTAAGGATAAAATTAAAGCTATTACTGTGTCGCCAAAGTAAAGAGGGGTAGTAACATTATACCGTACTTGGGTGACCACCAAGAGAAGTAATGCACAGATAACCCAACAAAAGAAAGCTGATAACATCTGAGTAAAGAAAATTTGAAATTTTTTAAGACCAGTTAACTGATACAAGCGGAAAACGCCATTATCTCGATAAGTTACCATTGGTACCGCAATATTATATAAAGCAATTGTTAACATAGCTAAAATAAACCAAGAGGGTAAGTAATTATCTGCATAGCCAAAGTTATCAACTTTAATATCAGAGAATGTTTCACCCATTAGGAAAAAAATTGTTGGGGGCAATAAAAAAGTGGCAAATAACGCTATTTTATTTCTTAGCAGCAACATTATTTCTGTACTAGCTAATTTTAAAATTCTCACTTTTTGCACCTCCTTTTGTGCCTAAAGAAATAAACAATTCTTCTAAGCTGCCTCGTTCTAAACCAAAGGACGTGATATGCCAGTTGTTACCTTGACTTAGCTGAAAAACTTCTAGAGCAGCTGCTTGCAGGTTATCACTATATAATAAAAATGTGCCTTCCTTTTCCTCAACGCGTAATACAGATGCTAAAGCTTGTAGTTCACCGCGGACGGCATTTGGTGAAATTATTTTTAAACAAGCATTTTCTCCGTATTTAGCAGCTAAATTTTGGGGTGTATCGACATCAAGAATCTTACCCTGATAAAAAAAGGCAATGCGATCGCAAAACTTATTGGCTTCATCCATGTTGTGTGTAGTTAAAATAATAGTTCGCCCTTCAGCTTTAATTTTAAATAACACATCATAGAAATCCTGTCGTGACTTCGGATCCATACCAGTTGTAGGTTCATCTAGAAATAAAATTTGGGGATTATGTGCAATAGCCAATGCTAAAATTAATTTTTGTTTAGTTCCACCAGAAAGATTTTCAAAATAAGTATTTAAATAAGGTCTCAACGTAAATTTTTCTATAATGTCTTGCATCGCTTGGTCATTTAATTTATTTTTATACAGCACATTAAAAAGAGCTAAAGCTTCTCTAACTTTCAATTTGGGCGGTAAATCTGTCTTCTGAAATTGAACACCAATTTTTTTGAAAAATAATGTTTGCTGTTCTCTAGGATCTGAACCCAAGACTAATACTTTACCAGAGCTAGCAGGTCTTAAACCTTCTAAAATTTCTACCGTAGTTGTCTTACCGGCACCGCTCGGCCCTAAAAAACCAAATACTTCGCCGCGCTTAATCGCTAAATCAATACCTTTAATCACATGTTTTTCACCGTAATACTTATGCAGCTTGCTAAGATGAATAAATGCCTCCGTATCTCCCATGTTTTTCTCCTTTATATAATTATACAGTTTTAGTATACCACGGTCACAGCTCTCTAAACATCTAGACCTGTAATGTGTTATGATAAGATAAAAAGTGTTATTAGTTTTAAAATGAGGGGCAATTACATTATGAGTTTTCTAGGGCAGCTTACCTCTAAAATGACAAAAAAGAAGCAAGACAAACAAAAAGAGAAAAGTAGAGCCGTTGCGCAAGGGTTGTTCAAAATAAAACGGTCTTTTTTTGGTAAACTAGGTGATTTCTTCAGTAATGCACGTCAATTAAAAGAAAGTTTGTACGAGGAACTAGAAGAACTATTAATTTTAGCTGATGTGAGTACGAAGACAACCTGTATGTTGCTTCAGGACTTACGCCACAAGGCTGTGCAATTAAAACTTAAGAATACAAGCGAATTAAAAGATATTTTTGTCAATAAATTAGTTGAACTTTTATGCACGGCAGGGGAACAGAAGCTAGCTATAAATTCCAAGGGTCCTACAGTATACTTATTTATTGGGGTGAATGGTGTTGGAAAAACTACAACTATAGGTAAGTTAGCAGCACAATTCAAGGCTCAAGAAAAGCGGGTCTTGCTAGCGGCTGGAGATACTTTTCGAGCAGGTGCTAAAGAACAGCTGGTTTCCTGGGGGAAGAGAATTGATGTTGATGTTATTCAGCATGAAACAGGAAGCGATGCTGCAGCAGTTATTTTTGACGCAGTGCAAAGCGCAAAAAAACATAATGTAGATTTCTTATTTTGTGATACCGCTGGTCGTCTGCATAATAATGCTAATCTCATGCAAGAACTGATGAAGATTGAACGAATTATCAAACGCGAACTACCGTCAGCACCACACGAAACACTTTTAGTAATTGACGCTACAATGGGTCAAAATGTTATCCAGCAAACTGAGATGTTTGCTCAGTCACTTTCGTTAACGGGGCTGGTGTTAACAAAACTAGATAGCTCTGCTAAAGGAGGCATTGTGCTTTCACTTAGTCATGAACTAAAGATACCTGTAAAGCTCCTGGGCTTAGGAGAGAAACAATGTGATTTACAAAGTTTTGACCCAGTTACGTTTGCACAGGTCTTATTAGAAGATTTAAAGTGAGGTTTTAAAAAATGATATTTAAAGGGTTGACCGACCGATTTCAAGGTATTTTTACGAAGCTAAGGAGAAAAGGTCGTGTGGGTGAAAACGATCTTGCGCTCGTGATGCGAGAGATTAAACTAGCTCTTCTAGAAGCTGATGTTAATTTCAAAGTAGTTAAGCAATTTGTTGCACAGGTTAGTGAACAAGCATTAGGTCAAGATGTCTTAAAGAGCTTAACGCCTGGACAACAAGTTATCAAGGTGGTGAAAGAACAACTAACAGCCTTGATGGGCGGCAACAGTTCTGAACTATCAGATAAAAAACCACTCACCATAATGTTGGTTGGATTGCAAGGTTCTGGTAAGACTACTACAGCAGCTAAGTTGGCAACCTTTTTTAAAAATAAAGGAAGAAAACCTTATCTTATAGCTGGAGATATTTATAGACCGGCCGCTATTGACCAACTCCAGCAGTTAGGTAAAGAGATAGCGGTGCCGGTTTTTGCTGAGAAACAAGAAAAAAATGTGTCTTCAATAGTAGCAGCAGGACTAAAAGAAGCTACAGCCATGCAACACGACGTTATAATTATAGATACTGCTGGGCGCTTGCAACTTGATGACCAGATGATGAAAGAGCTTGAGGAGCTAAAAATCAACTTCAATCCCCAAGAAACATTATTAGTGGTTGACGCTATGACAGGGCAAGAAACGGTTAATATTACTAATGTATTTCAACAGAGACTAACACTGTCCGGAGTTATTCTAACCAAACTAGATAGTGATACACGCGGTGGTGCAGCCTTATCTATTAAAGCTTCAACTGGTTGTCCCATTAAATTTATCGGGACAGGTGAAAAAACAAATAATCTTGACTTCTTTTATCCTGATCGAATGGCTTCACGTATCTTAGGAA
>JBDKGC010000123.1:0-13627 GCA_039798385.1 Bacillota bacterium | reverse complement strand
AACTAATATCGTTTCATAAATTGGGCCACTGCCGTTTGGAGCGGTGGAAATACTCTATTTAAGTCTCCTGTTTTAGGTTTTGGAGCGGTATCTTTAACATCTGGTAAGAGTAATTTTTGCAAAGCATATCCCGGACAATTTGTTTTTACACCCGGTAATTGTCCATGCCCAGTAATACAAGGTATTACAACCCGCCTTCCACTATTAGGCCATACTACTCTACCTGTAGGATTAATATGGCAACGTTCACAAAGATAGGCTAGCAAATGAACTAAAGCATCCAGCTGTGGTTTCGGAGGTAAGTTGGTATTATAATTACCGTCTAAACAGATTCCGATTGACACCCCCTTTGGTCCTCCATTATAACCTTTAGCATGACTGCCCATCGGGATGAGTTTAGGAGCATCAAGGTTAAATCCACCATACCCTTCCACTATCTCTCCAGCTTGTCCAATGATAAAGTGATACGCAATATTTTTCCAACCCTTCTTTTGAGTATGGTGTTGATAAAATGCCACTACACGTCTTAAAACAGATTGCTTTTTAGGATTATTAATTCCAGCATGGTGCAAAATAATGGCACGCGGCGGCCCCAATATTTCCTTATTTAAACCGCAAGTAACAGGTGTCTTTAATCCAGCCTTTACCGATTTAGAAGCTCTAAACCATTTCGTCCGTGGTACAATATTTGGTTTAGCAACTCTATACCGACACGACTCATTTCTAGGCCCTACTTTCTGAGTTACCATTAAATTTTTGGGCTTCACAACTTTTATAGAAACTGTCCTAGGCAGTGTAACTGTACTCCTCACAGCAGAGACAGAAGATAACGCACACAGAGTTTGTGCTGGTAGTAAAAAACCAAAAGCTAACCTTATATAGAGAAATTTATTCAGTTTAAGCAGCAAGCTTGGTATCCTTTCATCATATAGTTGGTATTTGTAAGCGATGCTTATAAATAGTTTACTTAACTTAAGTTAATAGCACCATCTATTTGTACTAGAAATATTTATGTAGTTTATGTATCAATACATATTAACGACACGATCGGCATAAAATTTTATTAATACTAAAAGAATGGAGCATTAAACAATGTCTCAGAATGAAGAAAACCCCTCAAAAAGATTAAAACTAGATGATGGTCATCCTCCCTTTACACCCTTCCCAACAGGTGGTCCACTGCCAATAGCTGGTCTACCACCCGCACCTCTAGCTTATCAGACGCAAGAAACATTACCATCAGGCTTAGAGTTTTCACTGCCCGTGGAAAGTCAAATGTCACCATTTACCTCTGAAACACCGCTGCAAGAACCATTAACTGAACCAGTCTTTTCTACACCACGCGCCGAAGCTGTATCCCCTGGCACTCCATTATTACCAACTGCTGGTCTAGGAACACTACCACCTGCTCCTCTAAAGCCTACTCAACCAGTAATGCCCCGACGGATTTCCCGCCTACTGCTTAGCAATGGAGCTGGTGGAACTAGCCTATATATGTGGGGAAGGCTATCTTCGCGATATTCTACACCTATAATTACTATGGACCCATTAAATGCAAACTACCCACGTATCACTAAAATTGTCTGCTCCGAATTCCGTAATTATGCCCTACTAACTGATAATACACTATATACTTGGATATACCCGACACCTGCTACCATTGTACCTACAGAAACCTGGGGCCCGAACCTTCACATCGGTATTAAAAGCATGTCTGCTACTTCTAAATCATTATATATACTGCAAGAGGACAATAATATCTGGGAATACACTCCTTATCCTAGCAGACCATCTTGGCGCAAGATCGGGTCTATTCCAAACGCAACCATAAACTTTATAAATGCTTGTTCACACCCCTCTACGTTTAATGATATTAATAATTTACTTGCAGTTAGTGCAGATGGTGTTTTATATAGATATCGTGGCATAACAGATCAATTTGAGATAATCCCCCTGGCAGGATTTGTTGTTGATGTTGCACTAACCAGCATTTTTAATGATATTAAAGTTTTAGTAGCATTAGACAATAGGGACATTTATGAATTTGTGTTGTCTGACCCAACACAACTAATACGTATTCCAAATGACTCATTCAATTATCCTATTAAGAATGTTGCCCTTACACCTCATTGTTCCTTTGCTTTAGATTCAGGAGGTCAGTTATGGTCTTGGGGCAAAAATACCTATGGGATATCAGGCACAAATGAATACTTAGATACCGTAAATTCTATTCCAAAACGGATTCTTTTTCCAATGAATGCAAAAGTTAAAGAGTTAGCTATAACAAAGGACTTACCCTGCGCTTTAGCTTTAATGGAAGATAGTACCACACTTTGCACGTGGGGTATCAATATTTCAGACCTCGAGTACCCTAATTCACCAAGCGATATACCTTATTTATTTCAACCCACTAAGTTTCTCGAATTGGAAGCAAAACTTGGTAACCCTTATTACGAAAAAATAGGTAGCATATTTGCCGGTAATGCATACTTCGGCGCCTTAACTAGTATGTCTTATATGACCCCTTGGCTTCGCGATCATAGGTTCTGGCCAACAACGGTTGAAGTAATTATTTAAAAATTAAAAACTCCTGTCACCTTTCCGACAGGAGTTTTTATTTAATATGATACAAAGAACCTGTACCTTACATAAAATAACCTAACTTACGCCACTCATGCAGCGGCAACACGCACGAAACGGTCCCCAGATTATTTGTGCGCAGCAGGGCATCTAACTGCGGGTGTAATAGAGGCTGTTGAACTTGAGGATAGCCTCTTTGTGCTTGAGCAAGTTCTTCCCTTTGTAAGCGAAGTTCATGTTGCTTAATTTCTGCCGGCGTTGGCATAACAGCTATTGGAGCTTCGTTAATATTAAGGTCATCACCCATTGGAGGCAATTCAAAATAAGGTTGAAATGCTGGACCTTCAGGTGGCAAATACGGCAAGCTTGTCATCGCAGTAAATTGATCTTCTGCTGGTGGTAGATACTCAGGCATCGGACCCGTTACAGTGATTGACTCAAAGGGGTTTGGAATCTCTGCGGAACTAGTGGTAAACCAATGATTGTACATAGTAACCCTCCTTATTGAAATAATATTATTTTATAATATGGTATGCAATTGACTAACTTTATTATTGAGCCAGTTGCCTATTTTCTGGTAATACTTCAAAATTTGTGTAAGCTAGAGCCAAACCAAACAAAATCCACATTGGCGCATACTGCAAGACACTACTTGGCGCCATACAACCAATCGTTAGACCGCCAAGTGATAAAAACAACGCTAACCCTATGCCATCCCCCACTAAACCCATTTTAAATAGGCGCCACAAAAGATAGCTATATAACCAAAAGTAGATTGCAAAGATACCCACTCCGAAAGTAACCAAAATTTCCGCCCACCAATTATGAATATTTGTTACATTAACTTTTGGAGCCGTCGCCATTAAAAGCTCAATACTTCCAACACCGACGCCCTTAAAGGACGACTCTTTTAAAAAATGCCAGCCATTTAGCAGTAAATATTTTCGTACTTGCCCACTCTCGCACCGTCCTTCACCAACCTCAAGATCATCGTCTAAACCCCAGGGACTATCTGTAACTGCTTGATAAAAAATAACGGCTGCCCCTAACTTGCCAAGAGCCCTGTTAGTTAAATGTGGATTAGCACAACTTAAAAAAAGCAGCTGCACAGCTCCTAACATACTAGCGTAAAGAACAAAATTTTTAGCAAGTTGGCGAACCTTAATTTTCCTAAAGCAAAGAGAAAAAAGCGCACCAATTATAATTAAGGGTAAAACGAGCCAGACATTACTACGTGAGCCGGTTAAAATTAAAAGATAGAGCGAAAGAACCGCGAGTAAATAGAAAAAAAAACGAGTTCTTCTCTTTAGCATTGGTTGTACAAGTGCTACAAGCAAAAATGGTAACCCTATGGTCAAAAAAGTTGCTAAATCATTTTCATTTCTAAAAAAAGAAGTTACTGTTAATAAATCTGTGCCATAAGCACGCGAAACACTCAGATGTCTTAAGGTAATAGACTCTATAAAACCAAATAAAATCACAACGCTAAAACCGCCTAATAAAAAACAAGCAATTTTATTAAAATCTTGCTTCGATTTGACAACAGCTAGCAAACAAAAAACAAGCAAAAGCATCATACTTAAGCGACCGAGATAATTGACACCGGCACTAAAACTTACAGTCCAGCTTAGACTAAGCAGTCCGTAACCCAGCCAACACCCACAAAAAATAAGAAAGCCGCGGATTATTTTACTCTGCACAGCACTAAACTTATGCACTAAATCCTTTCGGTAAAGAAAAAGGATAGCAAACACTAAAAGAAAAAATAGGCAACGAAAATAAGAAAGACCTTTGCTGATTGAAAGCTCTGGCCCAAGTAGCGCAAAAAAAACCGTCGTGCATAATACTGTCCTAACTAAAGATCTTCGCAAATTACTTACCATTTACACTCGCTCCCGGTTTATGCAACTTATTTTGCTGATCGTGTAATAATTCAAAAAATTGATTTTTTACTGAGTGTGCTCCTATTGCAAACCGGCCAATTTGTGGTTTCCATAAAAAATAAGCAGCTACTGCTTTTTTTAATCTTGGTAGTTGCGCAGATGAAGCGACTAAAAGCTGCCGATCTTTCACATCTTGTTGTTTCTGCCAATCACAGCGCGAAATAAAAAACGTAACATCCCTTAACGTCCCAACACGAAAAAGTTCGTCCAATAACCGGCCTCCTAAAGCATGCGCGGTGTGACTATCATTATAACTCATCGCTTTATGCGCCGCATGCGGATACCGCTTATTAAAATCAAGCATTAATTCCCGTAACTTTTCTTCGGACGCAGCTTTTGGAAAAAATAAAATGTTATTTTTTTCCACCCCAAGCATCAGGGAGGCATCAATCATTTCACGCTCCCTGGCCTGCCGTAACTCGGTACGATCTAACTCCTTGTACCCTTCTCTTCGCGGAGAATGTAATCCATCCCAATAATTACTATAGCGTTTACCATTAATCATCTCACACACATTTGTACTCATTCCACCAGTATAAACAACTAAAATTACATTTTTTCCCTCATCAATATCCTTCATAATACCCACTGACATAGAGATTGTTTCGTCATCGGGATGAGGAACATAGTAAATTACAGTATCTCGTTCTGATTTGACGGGCTCCACAACCGTAAAATTATCGACAAACATCATTAGTAACAGACTAGCTATCATCACACTTATAGCTCTAGGCAAATACATCATTTTGCTTGCACCTCATCTTTAACCTCAGTAGTATTTGCCTATTGCTACAAGGGTCTTATAAAATAGTCTAGCCTAGCGTGCACCAGAACCAGAAAAAACAATCCAAATCGTAATAAATAAAATTTTAAGGTCGAGTAACAGAGATCTATTATATATGTAGTACATATCTAACTTATACTTTTCTAAAATTGTAACATCATTACCACCATTTATTTGAGCCCATCCTGTTAAACCAGGCCGAACTTTCAATCTATTTTTAAAGCCCATAATCTTGCGCGCATATTGCTGCGTAAACATCGGACGTTCAGGTCTTGGGCCCACCAGATGCATCTCCCCACGCAATACATTTAATAACTGTGGCCATTCATCTAATCTGGTCCGGCGCATAAACCACCCTACTCGCGTAACACGTGGATCATTCTTAGCGGCGATTTGGGGACCTTTCTTTTCGGCATCAACCCTCATGGAACGCAGCTTTGTAATAATAAAAGTTTTACCATACAAACCAACTCGTTCCTGGCGATAAAAGATCGGTCCTGGCGATTCTACCTTTATAAGTAACATTAAGATAAATAAAACAGGACTAAGCACAACCAGTAATATCAATGAAAACAAAATGTCTAACATCCGGCGCACATCGAATAACGAACGCCGACTAACTAACATGTTTCCTAACTTTTGATCTTTTGTATGGTCTACCATATAAACACCCCTTACCATTAACACATAATTTCTATTATTGCTCCTTTACAAAAAAATACCTAACTAGACCAAAAACGCTCCATGTTCTACATTAGCAGCGCAAGAGGACGCTATTAAGTTTTAAGTAAATCCAACATACCTCTACTTTTTTATTTTAACCTTTAGATAAATCTAATAACTTAAAACCCAATAACAGTTAAAATAAAGCCCTCTTTTTGTAATAATATACCACTTTATATAATTATAACCAAAATATAACAAAAAGCAAGTTTTGTTCGGGCTTAGTTCGCACCTCAAAAATATCATCCACACCATAGGTAATCTTTAAATGCCACAAGCGCCTCATACTTTCCTGCTGTTTTATTGGGCAGAAGAGCAATAAGCTAGCATCACTCTTCTGCTGGCCAGGTTAAATAATACGCTTATCTGGTATAGCGGTAGTTCACTTGCTTCCATCTGCAGTACTACCCGCTAACAACTCCTGATTAAGTTCCGTCGCTTGATACACGGCGTGCTTATCGGCTTCTATATCACCTGGTTTACCACCTTGCCCTAAGATATAATCAATAAATTCCATACCCATAAAATCACAAATATGTTGCATTTGCATGACAAGTAACCCCCCTTGTCGTCGAACTTTCGGACCACCTGTTACAACTAAATAAACTTTCTTCCCTTGCATAGCACCCTTAAAGTCATAGTCCGTACTTCTTAAGAATTGCGACCAGCGATCAATAAAGTTTTTCATTAAGCCAGACATACTATACCAATAAAGTGGTGTGACAAAAACTAAAACATCATGTGTCATTAACTGCTTGATACAAGCTTCACAATCATCAGCTACAGTTTTAAATCCATGCGCGCTATGGCGTTCATCTACGATGGGAGTAATTTTCATATCCCGCAGAACAAGGCGGTTTACAGCTGGTAGTCCTGCTACCAGTTGTTCAGCTAGTTGCTCGGAATTACCTCCTGCTCGTGAACTACCATTAATAATAAGAAGATTCATTAGTTACAAACACCTCTCACTTTCGTTTATTTTTGGCCAAGGATACTTGGAACATAAGTCGTGCACCTCGTCACAAACAAGCTTAAGTAGCTCATGCTCATCTCGACGCTCTAAAACCTTAATAATAAGTGCTGCAACCTGCTGCATCTCTCCTTCCTCCATACCCCGCGTCGTTAAAAGTGGTGTGCCTAATCTGATACCACTCGTTACTGATGGACTCTCGGGATCATTAGGTATCACATTTTTATTTACCGTAATTCCTACCCGTTCCAGCACCTCTTCTGCTTCCTTACCTGTTAAACCAAGACTACGTACATCTACTAAAAGTAGATGTGTATCAGTCCCACCTGAAATAATAGACAACCCAGCCTCTTTTAAGGACGCAGCTAGCACTTGTGCGTTTTTAATAACTTGCTTGATATATGTCCGAAAGTCTGAATGTAAGGCCTCATAAAAAGCTATTGCTTTTGCTGCAATAATATGCATTAATGGGCCACCTTGCGATTCTGGAAAAACTGCTTTGTCAAGCTGCTTGCTGAACTCTGCTTTACATAAAATAAGTCCTCCTCGTGGGCCACGGAGCGTCTTATGCGTGGTCGAAGTTACAACGTCTGCATGGGGAAAAGGATTAGGATGCAGACCAGCAGCAACTAACCCTGCTATATGCGCCATATCAACCATTAGATAGGCCCCAACCAAATCAGCAATCTCTTTAAACTTTGCAAAGTCGATCTGTCTGGCATAAGCACTAGCACCAGCCACAATTAGCTTTGGTTTACATTGCCTGGCTAATCGTTCTACTTCTTGAAAATTAAGGAGCCCCGTCTCTCTTCTAACACCATAAGCAATAAAACGATAGCGTTTACCTGAAAAATTAACCGGACTGCCATGTGTTAAGTGCCCTCCATGAGCCAAGTTCATACCAAGGACAGCATCCCCTGGTTCAAGCAGTGCAGCATAAGCTGCCATGTTGGCTTGTGTTCCTGAGTGCGGCTGGACATTGGCATGTTCGGCCCCAAAAAGTTCTTGCGCACGGGCAATTGCTAAGCGCTCCACTTGATCGACATAAGAGCAGCCGCCATAATACCGGCGCCCGGGATAACCTTCTGCGTATTTATTAGTTAACGCACTCCCGGCCGCCTTCTGTACTGCCGAACTAACCAGATTTTCGGAAGCGATTAATTCTAAAACAGCAGTCTGTCTTTCGGCCTCCAGGGCTAACAAACGCTGAATCTCCTGATCTCCATTAGTATGCTGCACCCTAAAGATCACCTATCTTTCTTTACTATATTTAATTAATTCTGTAACATGCTCAGCAATTCTTTAAGTAGGGATAATAACTCACTAGCACAATCCCTGTAAACTGGCAAATCCCCGCCAAATGGATCCAAGATATCGAGGGATTCTGTAGCAAGGAGTTGCACATATTCTTTCAATACATATATTTTATGTTGCGCCTCGGGATAAATTTGGCATAAGTAAAGTTTGTGAGCTAAAGTCATTGTTAAGACTAAGTCCGCCCATGCAATGAGCTCCGTTGAAACAAGCTGCGTAACATGGTCACAAACCAAACCTTGTTCACTCAATACTTCTTTTGCTAACGCCGAAAGATTTAACCCGGCTACCGTCGCTATCCCAGCCGACTGCACTTCACATGCTAGCTGCTCAGCTCGGATTAATTCCTCAAAAAGCTTAGCCGCCATCGGACTACGACAGGTATTGCCTGTACAGACAAATAAAATTCTATGAGGTAAAAGTTTGTTAGTTTTTATAATACCACTGCCCTACTTACAATTAATTAAAACCAGCTACTGCTATTGTTATTTTATCAAAAGTAACAAAGAGTTTATAGCTTGAGCAACCGTGCCTACGGTAAAACCTTTTGAATTTCAGCAGCTTTTATGGCACCGCTTCTAAGCACAGCTACTGCTTGCGGTGTCACATCTAGCACGGTCGAGACAATCCCTACTGGTACCTTTCCGCCATCAATTACCAAATCAATTTTTTCACCTAAGTCTACTAAAACCTGCTGCGCTGTAGTTGGACTAGCTGCATCGGACAAATTAGCACTTGTGGCTACAATAGGGACTTTAGCGACACGAAAGATTGCTTGCGCTAGAGCACACTTTGGGACACGCACCCCTACGCGGCTTAAATTAAAGTTAGTCCAATATGAAAGTGTGCGCTCTGGTCGTGGCAAAACTAAGGTTATAGGACCTGGCATAAAACGCTCTACTAAGCGGCGTGCTATTTGCATTAAATTTGGCCACCAGTTATATAGCTGATTCTGATCAGCTAGATGTAAAGTTAGCGGCTTATCTAAAGGCCGCTTCTTAACCTGAAAAAGTCTAGCGACGGCCTGCTCGTTGTTTGCATCCACGCCAAGGCCGTAGACTGTTTCGGTGGGGAAAGCCACTAGTTTTCCTGCTTCTAAACTAGCGGCAGCTCGCTGCACCAGCTCCTGACAATTTTTATAATTCTTGGTCTTTAACAACTCCATACTCTTAGCTCCTTAAACAATGCTATCTTCATTATATCCTGAAAAAAAAGCATTAGCACTTATAAAAAAATTAACAGCTTTATTAATCAACGAACAGCGGTTTCTTTTAAGTACTTTTAAGAATAATATATTTAGAGTTTAATATTATTAAATAAAAAGGACTGAATTGGATGGGAATTATTATTTACCCTCCAACCATTGACTGGGATTATATGCGCCAACGGCCACAACAAATGATGCTTGCTGCAGCCAAAAAAGGTTATACCGTTTTTTTTATTAATTAGAATAACCGTCCAGGACAAGTGCTTACTAACCCTGTACCAAACTTGTATCTGGTAAACAATGTTAACTTCTTTAAAACCAAACTGCTACCTGCCCTGCCTCAAATTCCTATCCTTTACTGGGCTTCCTTTAGCCAAGCACTAAAAAACGCAAGTGCTTGGAAGACAAGCTATACTCTTTACGATTGCGTGGATGATTTTCCAGATTGGGAAGAAGATGAAAAAAAATGGACCCACATTGCTAATTTAATTTTCTGTACCTCTTGGCCTTTACTAAAAAAATTAAAAACTAGTTTTCCTGGTAAGCCCGTTCTTAGCGTGCCAAACGGCTGTGATTGGGACTACTTTTCACAGGTTACTAAACGACCCAAAATTAACACTTTAGCAGAACTACCAGTTTCCACTGGACCTAAAATCTTATACATGGGAGCCTGGGCGCCTTGGGTAGATGAAGAAATTTTGCAGGCCTTAGGCCAACAAATACTCGCGGGACAGATCATTGTTGTCGGTCCAAATCTGCGTGAAGATAAGCCCGTCTTCCCAAAAAACGTATTTTTCCTAGGACATCAACCCTATAAAAAACTTTGGAGTTATTTAGCCTATGCTGATCTTGCAATTCTACCTTTTAAGAAAAACAGAATTACGCATAGCACCAACCCCATAAAAATATATGAGTATCTAGCTGCAGGAAAAGCTGTGGTTTCTACCTCCTTACCTGAAGTACTGGCATTAAAAGATCATATCCACTTAGCAGACACCCCTGCTGATTTCTGTCGTACCGTGTTAGAAGCTTACAAAGACTGTACCAAACAAGTACTGTCCCGTTCTGCGTTTGCGAAACAAGAGAGTTGGAACAATCGTTTTGCACTAGCTGAAAAATCATTAGTAAAACATTTACCTAATTTTAAGGCTACGCCCCTAAAAATAAATCTACCAAACTACACTGCCGTCCCCCATGAGCTGATTTATGGCGTCGTAAATTCAAACTACCCTGACACAGCATTAGTAAATGACCCGCTATTTGTGGGACAAGCAGCAACAAGCCGCTATGAAACTTACTTAAAACTTAAAGATCCAACTCCGATACCTAAAAATTTTTCCTCTGTGTATCTGGAATTAACTGGCGTCTTCGTAGGTGAGATAGCTCGCAGTAGATTACAACTTTCGTATAGCTATGAACCTTGGGAGAAAGAACAGCTTACCTATGCTAACAAACCTCTGCGTATTCTTTGGCGCACTCTTTTGTTAGATACGTTAGACAACAACACTTTCAGCATTGAGATTAGTCCTATTTTCAAACCTCAGATTTCATTGCACCTTTCATCCACCGCCAACTTTGCCTTTACGATGAGTAATCCCCAGTTACTATTTTTTACACCTTGAGGAGCAGCTATGAAAAAAAGATTAAATATTTACGTCTCAGGCTACTATGGGAAAGGTAACTTTGGTGATGAGCTGTTCTTAATGACTTTTAAGCAGCTCTTTACCGAGCATCATTTGTTTGGGCTTGCAAAGTACATCGACTTCAAACAAGTAGATGCAATAATCATTGGGGGTGGTGATATTATAGCCCCTTACCGCTTTAATAATAATTATTTCCAACCAGACTTTCTAACCAAACCACGATGGATCTATGGCGTCGGCGTAGTTTCAGCCTATCAAGCAGTTAAAGGTGAAGTAATGCTCTATCAGCAATATACACAGGGAGCACAAGGCTTTGTCGTGCGAGACATCTACTCTCATAAGTTAGCTCAGCAGCTACAACTGCATCCCCGGGTAGAGCTTGCACCTGACATAGTTTTTAGTTATCAAGAACCAAATTACCCCATAAAGTTTGTAACTAACAAAAAAACAATTGGTGTAGTGTTACATGCTTATGACCAGAGCCCAGTTGAGATAATAATTAATTTGGCAACTCTAATCGACCCCAAAAACTACGAATTAGTACTACTTCCAGTCGTAAACCAAGCAGGGCATCCCTTTGCTGATTTTAAACAGGTCACTTATCTTAAAGAAAAACTTAGCGCATATTTCCCTAAACTAGAGGTTACTATTTTCAAAGAATACAATATGGATCAACTCTATGCTGTGCTCCAAGCCTTATCACTCCTAATCTCCTTTAAGTTACATCCCACCTTGGCAGCTATCAGAGGTAATGTGCCAGTTTTCTGTTTTAGTGAGCAAAAGAAAGTTGCTGCTTTATTAGAAAGCTTTGGTTTAGCAGAATATCTATTGCCGACCACTGTTGATTACACTTTAATGCAAGACAAATTTAGCTGCTTTCTGCAAGAGACTCATAAAACCCTTAACTTTAATAGAGAAAAATTAACTGAAACAATCACCGCTTCAAATCAAGCACTGCTAAACTTAAAAAAAGCAATTGAGAGTTATGCTTATGAAACGTAAAATAATTACGGTAATTGGCACACGGCCTGAAGGCATCAAGATGGCACCAATTATAGCGAAGCTTCGTGATCATCCTGAATTTACGCACCTATTAATAAGTACAGGCCAACATAGCGAAATGTTAGAACAAGTCTTAAACATTTTTCAGCTTCAGCCTGACTATAAGTTGCAGGTTATGAGTAAAAAGCAAAGTATTAGCCTCTTAACATCAAAAATTATTCGAAAATTATTTAATATATTTAACCAGGAACAACCAGCTTTAGTGCTTGTTCATGGTGATACGACCACCACTTTTAGTGCCGCTTATGCTGCTTTTTTAGCCCAAATCCCTGTTGCTCATATTGAAGCCGGTCTTCGTTCTTATAACAAATATGCACCTTTCCCCGAAGAACTTAATCGCCAATTAGTAACGCATCTAGCTACTTATCACTTTGCCCCGACGCAAGAAAACCAAAATAATTTGCTGCGCGAAAATATACCTCCAACACAGATTTTTAAGGTCGGAAATACTGTCATTGATGCCCTAAACCAGACGCTACAGTTGTCCTGCCCTTTTCCACCCTATCTTGCCAAACTACTAACAGCTCCTTATCAAACAATGCTGGTCACCACCCATCGCCGAGAAAATGCGCAATTTTTAGCACATATTTATCAAGCTCTTAATTTTGCTCTAAATACCTTCCCTAAGCTGCAGATTATCTTCCCCGTGCATAAAAATCCTGTTGTGAAGGAAAGTTTAAAATATTTGAACCCGTCTCCGCGCCTTCATCTTATCGAACCTTTAGATTATCTCTTGTTTTGCCATCTTTTCAAACAAGCGCACCTTATCTTAACCGATTCCGGTGGCATTCAAGAAGAAGCTTGCGCTTTAGGTATTCCGCTACTATTAGCACGCGAAGAGACAGAACGCCCAGAAGGTATTCAGCATGGCAATGTCCTCTTAGTTGGTCATAGAACAGCAAAAATTCAAACAGCGCTACAAAATGTGTTAACTAACTCAAAAGTGTACAACCAAATGGCTCGCCCAAGTAAAGTCTATGGCGATGGCCAAAGTAGCAACCGTATTCTTCGTATCATTAAAAAGATCCTTCTTTAACTTTTAACATACTTATGACACTCGAGACATATAAATTATCTATACTAACAAATAAGGACTTTTAACCAGTGGCTAAAATAAAGATCAAACTATTTTCCGAAAGTTATTCAAAGCGGCTGCATAAGTTAGAGCTTTCCGTTAATAGACTAGAAGCACGAGTGAAGAAATTAGAAGCACTGCTCCAAAAAATCTTGTCTAAGAGTGATAGTCTAACGAAAGCAGCAGTCTATTTTTCAAAACATCTTTTAGAAACCTTTACCTTTTATACTGCTGTCGGGAGCATCACTGGTATCTTAATCTCTGTTGGTGAGGACCACTTATTACTGAAAGAATATGACCAAACGCAGACTATATTACCATTAAAA
>JBDKGC010000122.1:0-3627 GCA_039798385.1 Bacillota bacterium | reverse complement strand
GTTTGATAACCAGCCAATTCTTTTTTTATCAAGCATATTTTTCAATAAAAATAATTTTGGACTATTAGCTGCGCAAATTTTGTTGTATTTGTTAAAATCCGCTATTAATTTTTTTCTTTTTTTATAAAAATTTCTACTTAGGTTTTTTAATAAAGCTGCGGGGAAATAACTTATATAAGTGACAAGTTTTTTAGATTCATCAGCTAAGATGTTGGTTTTCTCTAGAATCTTTTGTTCAATATATGATTTACTAGAATATTTGCCAAGTAGACCCATTGTTTCTTCTGTAAATTCACGTGTGGCTGTAACGAGCGGATTGGCTTCAGATTGTTCTCTTCTTCCGCCCCAGTCATCCCATTTTCCAGCATCCTTACCGTAAGCTTCTTCACCTAATAAAAAGTATATGCGATCGGATAACCGCCACGTAGTAAAGGGTAAAATGGAAGCCCCATTATAGGTAAATTCATTCAATATGCTATTTCGGGCGTCCGGTTGTTGTTCATTAGCAAAATCTGGAACACATTGGCAATTTTTTATACACATGTTAACGCCTACTTTATTCATTTTAAAAGACCAAGTAGTTTAGTATATGTATTCTGAGAACAAATGGTTTAGGGTATTTATGCTATATTAAAATAAAAATTTTCGCGCATTTTTTGCAAATTGTAGGCAACTTTTGTTATTTGATGACGGTTCTTGGATCCTTGGCAGGAGAGGGACTGGTTTTCTTGAAGATAAATTTATAAACGTTAGCCATTTAAATTAAAAGGGTGTAGAGTAGGTATGGTGAGTGATGTTAAGGTAGTCTCCGAAAACTATTTAAGTACAAAAGATGCGGCTGAAAAGTTAGGTATACATGTCCGGACTACTAGAAAGTGGGTAGAAACCTTCGAAGAGTATGTGCGTCCGAAGCTGAATAAAAAAGGACATTATATTTTGGATGGAGATGGCTTAGCCAAACTGTTTGATATTAAAAAAAGGATTCAAGAGAGCGGAAATTTAAGCTTGAAAAAGTTATATCAGCAGCTGGTGTTGGAAGGTAAAATTAAACAGTCGCAAGTTACCACAGCTAGTGTATCAGTTAATACTTTGTTAGATAGTCTAAATCAGGTCAATAAGTTAGCAACAAATAATCTAGAACGGCTGCAAAAGTTTGAGAATATCTTAAGAGAAACAGATGGTAGGTTAGAACAACTAGAAGATCAGGTATATAACCTATTTGATTTTATGGAGGAGATGGAGGAGCGCGTAGTATCGTTATTACAGCGTAGTGCATCGTCGCACGAGTTAAAGAATATGTTTACGGAGCTAAAAGGAAAACAGGATCAACTGCGTATTGAGCTTCGTAATGTAAATTTTGCGCACAAGTTAGCTGCAAGTACACACGAATATACATTGCCGCGCCGAAGAACTGTGAAAAAGAAATTTTTAGGAATTTTTTAATTTTTAATAAAGTAATTAATTTATAGTGCCTTTTAGGTCCTGAACAATTTGAGCTGCATTTATAGTTGGGATCCCTTGTTTAACTGCTTTTTGTAGTTTAGAACCAGGTTGCTCACCAATTACTAATAAGTTGGTTGTGTTGTTTATTTGTTTTGTTACTATGGCGCCTGCTTTCTCTAGTAAATCTTTAAGTTCAGCACGGGATATCCCAGCTAGTTTCCCGGTAATTACAATATTTTTGTGAGTCCAATTGCTGTTAACATGTGCTGTGGTGCGGGGTTGATAGGTAAGGTTAAGTTTGGCTGCCTGGAGTCGTGCAAGCTGTGTGCTGTTATTTTTATTTTTAAAGTAGGCCGTTATTTTAGCGGCTACAATTGGTCCGATATCTGGCACGGAGGCTAGACTGCTGTAGGAAGCATTGCTTAGTTCGGCCAGGGTTTGATAGGTGCGTGCTAAAACTTTAGCTTTCTCTGCACCTACATGTGGGATACCTAAGCCGAATAATAATTTTTCTAGTGAATTGTGCTTGCTCTTTTCTAATGCCGTAAGTATGTTCTGGATCAATTTCTCTCCTAAGCGAGGCAGCTTAGCTAGTTCATCTTTTTTCAGAAAATAAAGGTCAGCTGGAGATGTGACGAACTTTTCTTTGCACAGTAGTTTAACCACTTGTTTTCCTAAACCGCTTATGTTCATTGCGTCGCGGCTAGCAAAGTGTAAAATTTGCGCTTCTATTTTTTGAGGGCAAGCAGTATTAGGACAACGTATGCTGCTTTCTTCTTTAGCCAGTTTGGCCTGGCATACGGGACACATGGTAGGCAGCTGAAAAATATTTTCAGAACCTGAACGTTTCTGGGGTAGAGACTTGACAACCTCAGGTATTATTTCACCTGCTTTACGGATTATTACATAATCACCGAGTCGCAAGTCTTTTTCTTTGATGTATGACGCGTTATGCAACGCTGCTCTTTGGACCAATGTGCCAGCTAAGAGGATAGGTTTAAGGAGAGCGGTAGGTGTTATAACACCGGTGCGCCCAACATTTAGCTCGATGCCTTCTAATTTTGTTGTTACTTCTTGTGCTTTAAACTTATAAGCTATTGCCCAGCGTGGGAACTTGGTCGTTGAACCTAGTTTTTCGCGGATTCGATAATTATCTACTTTAATGACAATGCCGTCAATATCATAATTTAAAGTCTGACGTTTTTCTTCCCATAATGCAATAAAGTTTAGTATTTCGGGTAGGTTTCTAGCTGAAGAGCGATGTTCATTTACTACAAAACCTAACTTGCTCAATTTTTTTAATACTTGAGTATATGTATTTGATGCAGCTGAAAAATACCCTTCATAAATAAAAATACCTAGCTGCCTTTTAGCTACCAGCTTGGCGTCTAATTGCCGTAAGGATCCGGCTGCGGCATTACGGGGGTTGGCAAAGAGGGGCTGCTCCTTTTGCTTACGCTCATTGTTTATTTTTTCAAAAGAACTTTTCGGTAAAAAGACCTCACCTCGCACTTCGAGCTTTTCTTGATAGTCAATTACTAACGGCAAGGAGCGAATGGTGCGTAAGTTTGCTGTAAGCTCTTCGCCGATCAGTCCATTACCGCGTGAGGCACCAACTGTAAGTTTGCCCCCTTCGTATGTAAGTGCTACAGCAACTCCATCGATTTTGAGCTCACAGCTAAATACTAGTTCTTCTCCTGCTGCTTGTTTGGTAACACGTTCAAAAAACAAGGCTAACTCTTGCTCGTTAAAGGCGTTTTCTAAACTAAGCATAGGTGCTGCATGCTCTACTTTAGCAAACGCTGACAAGGGCTGACCGCCAACACGCCTGGTAGGTGAGTCTGGTACACGAAGATTTGGATGTTTCTCTTCAAGTAATACCAGTTCCCGGAGTAAACTATCATATTCTAAATCAGATATTAAGGGACGATCAAGCACATAGTAGTGGTAGTCATACTTATGAATTAATGTTCTTAATTCTTTTGCACGAACCAAATAGTCGCTTTTCAATAGCCGAACAACTCTTTCAGTAATATATTTCCCAGGGACTAGAGTGCGCTATATGGAACGCTCTCTTTTTAATCTGATGGGAATACTGGCATTAATCACTATATCACGGGCTTTAGATTGTGGAAGTACTTCGATCTGCCCAATAACATCATAACCAAAATCATCACATAATTC
>JBDKGC010000121.1:0-9419 GCA_039798385.1 Bacillota bacterium | reverse complement strand
GTGCTAGGAAAAAAATAGAAACGAGATTGTTTTATGCGTTCCCTGAAGAAACAGGGATCCGTGCTCGTCGGACAGAAGAAAACATGCAACATGTAAAGACGGGGCTGGAAAACTCTGAGGCGCGGCATACTTCTCTATCGTGGAAATCGACTAAAAAAAATTTTTTTCTCTATTTTTCACCTTTTTCTGGGTGCGCTTCTACTCTTCGGCGCTTCGTATGTCGGATTTTAATTCTTTTATTGCCTTTTGAAGTTGGATGTCTTTTTTTAAATTTTTGCTTATTTTACTACAAGCGTAGAGCAAGGTGGTGTGATCGCGGCCATCAAAGAACGCGCTTATCTGACTGAGCTTCATTCCAGATAGTTCCCGGCAGAGATAAACAGCTATATGCCGCGCCAAGGAGATTGTTTTGGTCCTTTTTTTACCTTCGAGCTCGCGGACTGGAATTTTATAATATTCAGCCACTTTTTGGATCACAAGTTCTGCGGCTAGTGGAGCAGCTACTCTTTTTGGAACTTTTTTCCGTTCTTGCTTGAGCGCAGCTCGAGCCAACTCTCTAGAAAACCGTTCTTTTTGTAGTGTGGCATAGGCGACGACCCGGATGAGTGCGCCTTCTAATTCTCGAACATTTGTGTCAACTTGCGTTGCTACGTAATGCAGTACGTCATCTGGTATTTCTAAATTGTTTATCATGCTTTTTTTTCGTAAAATTGCTATCCTTGTTTCCAGCTCGGGAGGGTAGATATCCGCAATTAAACCCCATTCAAAGCGTGAACACAATCTTTCTTCGAGGGAAGGGATTGCTTTGGGTAACCGATCACTGGTTAAAACGATTTGTTTGTCGGCTTCATGCAGCGCGTTAAAAGTATGAAAAAACTCTTCTTGTGTTTGTTCTTTATTAGATAAAAATTGGATGTCATCTATGAGGAGTACGTCTACATTCCGATAACTTTGGCGAAAGGCGTCTAATGCATTATCTAGGATGGCATTCACAAAAGCATTAGTAAAGCGTTCCGTTGTGATATAGCTTACACGTTTGCAGCCGCCGTGCTGCTGGATATAGTGCCCAATGGCATGCAACAAATGAGTTTTACCAAGCCCGACGCCTCCGTAAATAAATAAAGGGTTGTAAGCTTTGGCTGGAGCCTCTGAAACAGCTAAGGCCGCAGCATGAGCAAATCGGTTTTTTTCTCCTATTACAAAAGTTTCAAACGTGTAACGAGGGTTTAGGTGAGCACCATAAAAGAGCGTATCTTCTTCCTGAAGGAGGTTAATAGAGGCGAGTGGGGGAGCTGAAACTTGACGCATAGACTGTGTTTTAACGTTTACTTTTAGTTTTATAGGTCGCTGAAATTCATTTTCAAGGGCTTCTAAAATAAATTTAGCATAGCGATTTACGAGCCATTCCTTGTTTAATTGATTCGGCACCTCTAATGTTAGGATATCATCCCGAAAAGAAAGGGCGGCTATCGAAAAAAACCATGTTTCCCTACTTGTCCCGCTGACCGTTTTTTCTAGCAAAGTAGAGATTTTCGACCAGATAGCACCTGGTTGTACATCAATCAAAAATAAACGCCCCCTAATAGTATATAAAATAATTGGATTGAAAGAAAAACAGAAACCTAAAAATAGAGAATCCTATACAACCCAGCCCTCCCACCACGGGATTAAAATAATAATCTAGGACCGCATAAATAAAGCAGACGCAAAGCAAGGGAAGAATGCCTGGATGAAATCTATGTGGAAAACTCAAGCACAACCGCTGAAAAAAATCCAAGAAAACCATTTCCCTAAATCGGGAATATTGCGTTCCACGAATAAGTATAAAGAGGATTTCTACGAAAAGCAAGGCACCCACCACAAAAAAACAATAAAAATCTATATGCGATGTTTCACGTTTTTTCGGGTTACAAAATCTTAAAATTGTGGAAAACTGCCAAATTTATGTGGAAAACTATGTGGAAAACTTTTTTTCGAAAATCGCGGTCGTCTCTTTTCGACAATCTTCACACAGAAAAAACACCTCGTCGCTCACCTTGCCGCAGAAGGGCGGGAGCGTTCCGAAATAAATTAGAAGGTTACAAAATAAAATCACCATTCTAAATTAACAGTGAGTGAAATAGAAAAGTATTCACCCATGTGGAAAACTGTGAAACATTGGTCCAGATTTGCTTTTCAAGGTTCAATTATGTATAATTAAACTTTCACCTTTTCGGGGAACTCATGCCCTTTGTGCATAAAATTATACACCTTGACATATTGCGTCTTATATGATTAAATTCCACACTTTTTCCCTAAAATCCTCTTTTGCTTTTTGGTTTTTTTTTTGTTATAATACGCGGCTTGCGGACGGCCGTGTACTTGTAGCTGCGCGTCGTGTACTTGTAGCTGCGCGTTATGATAAGCGCGCGTTGTTCTCTGGTGCTGTCGCGATAATGAAGTTGTTACCACGCCTTGCTACGTGGGCGGCGATAAACATGACCGCCGCCAGACCGATCGGAAGAAAGATTTGGGGAATTTTGTCGCCGCTTTACTTTAGAGGGGAGTGGGCTATCCGGCAACCGGAAACAACGAGAGTGTCGGCGTGATTTTGGCTAGAGATATAGGCGGTGTTTAAGCGTGCGGCCGAGGAGGTTAGTTGGCAATGTTAGACAGAAGAAAAGTTGGCTAGCCCTTGACATAAACCGCCAGTTCGATGTATAGTTGTGATAGAATGCTTATAGGTTTTACAACATGGTGCTAGGCTGAATCTGGGGGCAGCCAGGGTGAACCTGCTTGCTGGTGCCGGTGTTATAAAAGATAGACGTTTCTCTTTGGTTTAAGGGTATATTGTGCTTCGGCCTACTAAGTGAAAAAGGTAGTTTTACTGAGGGGCCGTTGGTATATTGTTGTGTGCAGGAAAGGGGGGGCGGTGTTCTGGTCGTTTGATTGAGAGGGAACACCAAAAGAAGTGAAAAGAACATATCAACCTAGCAACCGTAAACGAAAAAATAAACATGGTTTTCGGGCGCGCATGAGCACAAAAGCGGGCAGGAGAGTTATCAGTGCTCGGAGGCGCAAGGGTAGGAAAGTATTGACTGCCTAGCGACTAGGGCAGCGTAGCGAGTGTTGCCCAAAAACTTGTCTATTAAAATCAAGTCAAAAGCTCTTAGTTTGGATAGTAAGGGCACTTGATTTGTAATAAAACAATAAACATACGGCTAACGTGGCTAGAGCTGTTATTAATACGGGGTTGTGCTCTGGCATAACTTCTGATTAGAGGTTTGGTGGAGCGGGTTGCACCTTGCAAAAGGTTCCAAAATATGTACTGAAAGTTACTGGTTTATTGGGAGTTGTGAGTAGGTTTGAATGGTACGGTTAGACCGTAAACAAACAGTTTTGGCAGCTGTTTAAAGTTAGTTATATGTGAATGAGAACATACTTAAAGCGTGTTGGTTTTGTGTAGGAAAGAGCTATAAGCTGCGCCCTGACGTGTGAAGTGCTTTGTTGCAGGGTCTAAAGGTAATGTTGCTAGCTTAGAGGGTTAATTGGACGCTGCTCGGTGTTATCTAGGGTGCTGCTAATTAATAATGCTAATGTTAGTTTTTCGTTATTGGAAAATTAATACCAACGAGGAGGATGGGTGCGCTAGGGTTATTGATCTTTGTGATAAAAGATAGATAGTTGTAGGACGGGCACTGATTTTAAGGGTCGTGGTTACGGGCCGCTGCTTTTTTTTCGTGTAACATGTATGTAGTAATTGCCGGGTAGGTTTTTTAGTTTAAATAGGTTGCTTATATTTTCTTGTTACAAGCGAGGAAACGACTATGTATGCAGTATGTCGGCTGAGGAAAAGTAAAGATTTTCATCGGGTATTTCGCTGTGGGCGTTCGGTAGTCTCCTCTTCGTTTGTACTCTATATTGCTAAACGGCGTGTGACGGGAGAAGCTGCACGTTTAGGTGTTTCTGTAAGCAAACGTATTGGAAACGCAGTGGTTCGTGGTCGTCTTAAGCGTTTGGTGAAAGAGAGTTTGCGGGAGCAGATGCTTACGTTACCAAAGAATGTTGATATCGTTGTTATTATTAGGAAAGAAGCAGTGAAGCTTAACTTTCATCGTGTAAAATCTATTTTACAGAGCTTATTGCATCGAGCCTTAAAATATATAATAATAAAAAGATAACTACTCATAATCTTTCTAGTTGTCTTGGGCATGTGGAGGACTTATGCTAGTTAAAGTACTATGTGTTTTGATTTGGTTATATCAAAGGAGCTTTTCGGTTCTTTTAAGAAACCGTTGTCGGTTTTATCCCTCTTGTTCTCATTATGCTATCACAGCACTTGAGCGGTATGGTTTATGGCATGGAGGCAGATTGGTAGTGTCTCGGATAAAGAGGTGTAATCCATGGCAGCTAGGTGGAGTAGACCACGTTCCTAAATAAGTAGATAGCGGAGGATACAATTTTTGAAACGAAATAAGATGTACTATTTTTGGGGTTTAAGTTTGTTTATTATTATATTGACAGGTTGTAGCTATGACACTACATCAAGTACGGAACCAGGGTTGTGGCAACAAATTGCTGTTAAACCACTTTCGGATCTTTTAGACTATCTAGGTGGTATCTTTGACAGTTATGGCATGGCTTTACTTATTGTTACCCTCCTGATGCGGATGGTTATTTTCCCTTTTACGCTTAAACAACAGCAAAGCGTAAGAGATATGAAACGCATTCAACCGCAAATAAATAAGTTACAAGAAAAATATAAAAAAGATACCAACAAACTAAATGAAGAGAAAATGCGTTTATACCGAGAACAGGGGATAAACCCTTTAGGTGGTTGTTTGCCGTTGTTAATACAGATGCCGCTTATGATTGCTCTGTGGCAAGCAATAAGTAGTAATGCCACTTTAGGACAAGCGCATTTTTTATTCTTTTTACTAGGGAAACCAGATCAAACCTATATTTTACCTATACTAGCCGCTGTGACGACGTACTTGCAAACCAAACTAGCACCGGTCGATGCTAGTGGACAACCAGGCTGGATGATGTGGTTTACTCCTGTGCTTTCTTTTGTTTTTGCTGTGCGGTTACCAGCTGCGTTACCTTTATACTGGATATTTGGTAACATTATAAGTATTTTACAAGTATGGGTCCTGCAGCTTTTTAAAAAAGAAACAGCACTAAGAGCGAAAGAGTAGTTAATGATGCCAGAAGAGACTATTGTGGCTCTAGCTACAGCACCCGGGAATTCAGGTATTGCCATCGTACGTGTTAGTGGACCGCGGGCGATTGAGGCTGTAAGCACCATTTATCGTGGCAAGCAGGATTTAGAGCAGGTAAATTCCCATACAGTGCACTATGGTTTGCTGGTACATCCAGTCTCTTTTGAGCATATTGATCGGGTATTAGTGACAGTAATGCGAGCGCCCCGTAGTTTTACAGGGGAAGATGTTGTTGAGATAAGTTGTCATGGGAGTATGGTTGTTGTTCACGATATTGTGGCTGTGCTCGGTAAAGTTGGAGTTCGTGTAGCAGAGCCCGGGGAATTTACAAAAAGGGCTTTTTTAAACGGCAAACTGGATCTAGCTCAGGCGGAGGCCGTAGCAGATTTAATTGTTGCCAAGACAAAGAAGGCTGCTAAACTAGCTTTGAACCAGGTGGAAGGTTATTTTTCACGGGTCGTAACAAAACTTAGGGAACAGTTAGCAGGTATGCTAGCTCATTTGGCAGTAAATATTGATTATCCAGAGTATGATCTGGAAGAGTTGTCACGGGAACAGCTGCTAGAGAAAGTATTACCACTGAAGGGGCAACTAGATTTGCTTCTCAACTCAGCTAGGCAAGGACAGGTATATCGCGGTGAACTTTTAATAGGCTTGGTAGGCAGACCTAATGTTGGTAAGTCTTCTTTTTTAAACTGTTGGTTAAAAGAAGATCGCGCGATTGTAAGTGATCTTCCTGGAACAACACGGGACGTGCTGTCCGCCTCCCTTAACCTACGAGGTTTAGCGGTTAAATTATTAGATACAGCAGGGATACACGAAACGGAAGATAAATTAGAGGGATTGGGTGTAATGCGGTCGCTGGCCGTGATTGAGAAAGCACAGCTTTTAATTTATTTAGTAGATAGTAGCGTAACACTGCGTAAAGAGGTGCGAGCGCAATTAACGAGTTTAGCGCTGCGCAACGTGCCTAAAGTAGTCGTGTTAAGCAAGTCCGATTTACCTAGCAAGGTGAGTGTAGGAGAGATAGAAGATGTCCTTCCAGGTGTCCCAGTTTCTAAAATATCAGTAGTTACCGGTGAAGGGTTGAAGGCAATTGAACAAATAGTTTGGGAGTTGTTAACAGTAGGCCGGGGAGCTGAAGATGAAGAACTTTTTTTAACAACAGAGCGCCAGTTAACGCTATTACAAGTAGCAGCGGAGGCTGTAAATGATGTTGCCTGTGGCCTTAAATCAGAAAAGTTTATTGATATGTTAGAAATTGATTTGCGGCGTGCTTGGTCAGTGCTTGGTGAGGTACTTGGCACAGGTGTAGCTGAGAATTTAATTGATGAGATTTTTGGACGCTTTTGTTTGGGTAAGTAAGGAGATGAAGCGGTGCGTAAGCAGTACGATGTAATAGTAGTCGGAGCAGGACATGCGGGCTGCGAGGCAGCTTTAGCAGCAGCAAGACTTGGATGTAAGGTTTTATTAGTTACAATTAGTTTAGATATGATTGCTTATATGCCTTGCAACCCTTCGGTGGGAGGACCAGCTAAAGGACAAGTTGTACGGGAAATTGATGCTTTGGGTGGCGTGATGGGTCAAATAGTAGACCAGAGTTATGTACAGCTTAGGATGCTTAATACTGGTAAAGGACCTGCGGTCTATGCCCTACGTGCACAAGTTGATAAAAGTTATTATCAACAGTTGATGCGGCAACGGTTAGAAGCACAGCCTAATCTTTATCTAGTACAAGCAATGGTCGAACGGCTCCTGGTTCAAAATGGAAAGTGCGTTGGTGTTCGATTGCAAACAGGTCAAGAATTGCAAGCCCGAGCGGTTGTGCTAACGACTGGAACGTATTTACGAGGAAAGGTAATTGTTGGAGATGTTGCCTATGCTAGTGGGCCAAATAATCAACAACCTTCAGTTACATTGGCAAAACAGTTAGCCGAGTTAAATCTGCAACTTTATCGTTTTAAGACCGGAACGCCTCCACGGCTACACCGCCGGTCAATAAATTTTGAGGCCATGCAGGAGCAACCTGGGGATGAACAGCCTAAATTTTTTTCTTATCAATCAACTATAAGAGATAGAAAGCAAGTTCCTTGTTTCCTTACCTATACCAATTCTATGACACACCAGGTAATCTTAAATAATTTACACCGCGCACCGCTATATACCGGTAAGGTCGAAGGAAGTGGTCCGCGGTATTGTCCTTCAATTGAGGATAAAGTCGTGCGCTTTAAAGACCGCGAACGTCATCAAGTTTTTATTGAACCCGAAGGCCTCTTTACTGAAGAAATCTATGTGCAAGGCTTATCAACCAGTTTGCCAGAGGATGTTCAAGAAGAGCTGTTGCATACGATTTCCGGATTAGAGGCTGCGGAAGTGATGCGCACTGGGTATGCCATTGAGTATGACGTGCTAGATCCTTTGCAATTAACGCATAGTTTAGCTGTGAAAAGGGTTTTGGGTCTTTATACTGCTGGACAGTTAAATGGGACGTCGGGGTATGAGGAGGCTGCTGGACAAGGACTGGTGGCAGGCATTAATGCTGCACGGGCAACGCAAGGCCATCAACCATTAGTGCTAGACCGCTCAGAGGCCTATATCGGGGTAATGATTGATGATTTGGTAACTAAGGGAACGACTGAACCGTATCGCCTACTTACCTCACGTGCGGAACATCGGTTGTTTCTAAGACATGATAATGCCGATTTGCGTCTTGCAGAGCTAGGGCAGCGCTATTCCTTACTTAACGAGGAGCGCTATCAACAACTAAACCTGAAAAAAAAGGCTATACACAACGAACTAACAAGATTAAAAAAAGAATATATCGTACCATCTGAGTCGTTAAACAGTTATTTAGAAAACCTAGGTGAAGTGCCTGTGCGTCAAGCCATTTCATTAGCGACACTATTAAAAAGACCTGGTATAAATTATGAAATTGTGATAAAGTTTTTGCCAAATCCTGATGTTACCGATGAAGTAGCACAGCAAGTGGAGTTTGAATTAAAATATGAAGGATACATTGCAAAAGCAAAGTTGCAAATTGAACGAATGCAACGCATGGAAGAAAAAAAAATTCCGAATTGGGTAAAATATGAAAAGGTCCCAGGCTTAGCAAATGAGGCACGAGAGAAGCTGGAACAGGTGAATCCGATCTCAATAGGCCAAGCGGCACGAATACCTGGCGTTAATCCTAGTGATCTTAGCGTATTACTTATTTATATGGAGCAGAAGAGACGTGGAAAATAATAGTTCATTATGGAATGATAAATTTCCGACACTTGTTAAAGAAGGCCTAGGAATCACGTTATCTAAAGAGAAACAAGAGCTTTTTTATCGCTACTATAAAGAGCTGATCAATACAAATAAAGAACTTAATTTAACAGCTATTACTGAGGCGAACGAGGTAGTGGTAAAGCATTTTTATGATTCACTGCTTATAACTAAAGTTCTTAACTTAACCAAGATAAATAGCTTGATTGATATTGGTTCTGGGGCAGGTTTCCCCGGCATTCCACTCAAAATAGTTTATCCACATCTAAAGCTCCTATTGCTTGAGGCGCGCAATAAAAAGGTAGTTTTTTTAAAGTCATTGATAGATAGGTTGCCGCTTGAAGAAGTGCAGGCGTTACATGGTCGAGCTGAAGAACTACAACATAACAAAGAGTATGCCGCTTCGTTTGATTTAATCGTAGCTAGAGCAGTTGCTAGGCTTACAAAGTTAGTTGCGTACACAGCAGGTTTTTTGAGAGTGAATGGTTTTTTTGTTGCTTATAAAGGTCCGCAAGTTTCGGAAGAATTACTGGAGTTAGAAGAACAATTTGGCAACCGTCTTACTATAAAGGTTTTCAAGCAAGCGTTGCCGTTAAACGCAGGTGAACGACGTTTAGTGCGAATTCAGCAAGCGGGAAAAATGAATTAATTATTTCCTTTAAGTTCAGCTACTTTTAGATTGTGTGAAAGTGAACGATGTAATAAAATATATGTAGTAAGCTACAAGGAGATGGTGCTGATGGAAGCAGTTATACGTCCCTATGTTGATGCAGTCTTTAAACATATTTTTGGTAGTGAAGCTAATAAAGAAACCGTCCTGCGGAGCTTTTTAAATGATCTTTTAAAAAAGACGGAACCTGTGCCGATAAAAGAGTTAACTTTACTTAATTCAAATTTAGCTAAAAAATATGAGTATGATAAACTAAGTGTGCTCGATATAGCTGCTAGGAC
>JBDKGC010000120.1:0-3624 GCA_039798385.1 Bacillota bacterium | reverse complement strand
ATAATGAACTTGATTACTTACAACGTAAATTTAGATGGGCTCAATACCATAATTTAGACTTGTATGTAGTGGATAATATGTCTACTGATGGTACCTATGAATTTCTGATACAAAAAAATATACCAAATCATAGAGTTGACACAAATAGCACTTTTGATTTAGTTACGTTGCAAAACCACGTTACTCAAGTAATCCATACAATAAAGCCAGCTTGGGTTATATATCATGGGGCAGACCTATTCTTCTATACCGAGCATGGTATTAGAAAAAATATTGAAGAAGCTGAAATTCAAGGATTTAATAGGATAACTTTAAACAATTTCTCCATGGGTCGTACAGAGAAAGATCCTCAGCAAGGTCTAGAACCTAATAAACATTTTTATTATTTCGATGATGGAGGTTTAGAACTTATCTGTAA
This sequence comes from Bacillota bacterium, assembly GCA_039798385.1. GTDB lineage: Bacteria > Bacillota > Bacilli > Thermoactinomycetales > Thermoactinomycetaceae > JBDKGC01. The sequence continues at coordinate 3,206 of JBDKGC010000120.1, read as the reverse complement.
ATATGATCCTAGCTTAACCATAACAGCAGATTCTATTTTTATAAATAACCCTAAAGATAAAATAATACCAAGAGAAAAGGGCTTTATGGTAAATTGGGGACCAACCAAAAGCCTGTTAAACAGGAAAGAAACTATGCAACGCAGAACAAAAGCATGGACAGAAAATAGAATGTCAAAAGAAATGGGGACACATTATACTTTATTAGATAAGGTTAATTGGCTAATACCAAGCTATCACCTTCAAGATATTAGGACGCATGCTCTGTTTCTGAAATTCAATGCGGAAATGAATTTGATTTGGTCTCCTTCTCCTACTCGCACTTTTGGTCAACAAAGATCTGTTAGAAGACTTCGAAATAAATATAGAAGGAGGAGCTAGTAGCCTGTTTTTTAAGGCTTATAAAATAGTACAATTAACTTCTATTGTATTACTATATAATAAGAACTTTTTCTGATAGAACATTACGCAAAAAGAACACCTCCGTCTGCACGAAGCGAAACGGAGGTTTTTTTTCCTTGGTTCTAATTATTATACTTTTGTTTATTTACTATTTTTATTTCTTCTACGTAATAGTAGAGCAGTAAGACCTGTGGTACCTAAAGCAGCAGCAATTCCTAGTAATCCTTGAGCTGAGGTTGTTGGTAATTCTTTATTATCTTTTGTTGTTTTGGTTTTGGCTACTTCATTTGTTTTGTTTGTTTGTTTTACTTTAGTTCCTGTAACTGCTTTATTTTTTAGCTGAACGTTCGTACCTGTATTAGTCTTTACTTGTGCGTTAGCTTTTACAACAGAAGTTTTAGCTATTGCTTGTGCCTGTGCGGCCTGTACTTGTGCTTGTGCCTGTGCTTGTGCTTGTGCTTGTGCTTGTGCTACTACAATTTTCCCCTTCTTTACTACTTTTTTTACAAGTGGAGAAATAAGTTGTACTTCAGCTTGCACTTTCTCAACTTTTGGCTGTGTATTTACCGGACCTGCAGCAACAGCTACTAACAAACTTAAAGTTTTAATCATCACTAAACAATCCTTTCGAATATAGATTTATTTACATTTATAATTATATGATACACCGTTTTATGTTTTTTGTCAATAGTTTTGAATTAGTTTGAAATTATAAATAAAAAAGACTTACTTTTTCCGCAAGTCTCATGTTATACAAAAATATGGTTCGTTGCACTTCTGTAATCTTATCTTATTCTAAATGCATCTGTATACATACCTAAGGTGTTGCGGACACAATTTCGTAAAACACCAGATTCGGTAGTATATCTTTTTGTTTTAGCATTATATACCACAATCTTGCGTATCGCTCCCGTGCGAGTCTCTACCAGACGACCAAATCGTTCGTATCGGCCACTCATGACATGTGCCGTTAAAAATTTACTTGCGTCAGCATAACCCAATTTTTTAATTCCTCTAGTTGGTTGAAATTGTTCTAGTGCATCGCTAGCTGCTTTTTCCGAAATTTTACTAGCATAAAAAAGAGTTACTTCTTCCTCACTAAGATCTTTACCAGGAGCTTTATCTTCACCCAAACACGTTAATTTATGCTCTTTCAAAATCATTGTATTGCTAGATTTTGCAGCAGCTGTACGACATGCTGTTGCTCGCGGTGGTTCCTCAACCCCTTGCCGTTTACCACCTAGCGTTGTCCATAAACCGTTATCCAATTGAGCAAGCACAACTTGCGGTGCACCAAACTTACCACCTCTATATTTCTCAAACCAAGGAACTACAACAGCTGTTTTAAATCTTTGCCGTTCGTTTGGACATAATGGCCTCGCAACAAAAGCAGATGATACTGGTCCTAGCGCCGATGAAGACAAGGATGAAGAGCACGGAGATACTATAGGTACCCCAGATGCTAAAGGTAATGATGATCCAGCTAAATCCGTTACAGCTCCAGAACGAGGTCTTTTAGGTAACACACTTGACGGATATGCAGGCTCTTCATCACTCTTCCGACCCCTTTTTTTTGTTCCCTCAAAATCATTCGACTCTCTTTCTACTTGCTTCGCTTTCTCTTTTAAAGTTTGTTGTTGATCCTCTAAATACTGACGATCACGCTTACAGCGCTTACACAATCGATCAGTACCCTCAGCCGGCCACGAACAACACGTACAAGGTCTTATTCCTTCAACATCTGCAGGTCCTTCTTGCACTTTTTGCGCATTTTGCTCGGCAGCCATTACATGAATCGTAAACAAGCTTAAACACAACATTGCACTAGCTACTAACCCAACCTTAAATATCCTTGTCGACATTCTTGCCACCCTCTCCATTTTTTTATGACCCCAAGCTATATATCTGCATTGAATCAACGGAGTAAACAGATATCTCTAATTATTTTTCAATAATTAGGATTTCACATAAACAAACTAAAAAAACCGTTTAGTGCATCAAAAAAAAATGACATACCAGTACATATAGTCTCCCAACCAGTAGTCACAATTTCTGTTGTATTCACTTTCAATCCCCCTTATTTGTCTAGCTACTTTTGACTTAGAATGTTAATAAATTATATACTACGTTTAGAGTAGTATCAACTTTTTTAAAAAAGGAGTTTTAGCATGAATAACATATCCTCAAATTTAGTAGGGCGAGAAGCACCAGCTTTTACTTTACCAAGCACCAAAAATTTAGCTGAGCTCGATCAATCGGTTAGCCTAACAGACTATAAAGGGTCTTGGCTTGTCCTCTTTTTTTATCCTCGTGATTTTACTTTTGTCTGCCCTACTGAAATACAAAGTCTTGCTGCTCACTATAGCAAACTTCAAGAGCTTGAGGTTGATGTGCTTGGGGTAAGTACCGACAGTACTTTTACCCACCGCGCCTGGATCCAAGCACCCAAAGCTACCGGGGGATTAGGTGAGTTACCCTTTGTTTTAGGCGCTGATTCAACGCACAAAATGAGTAAAAATTACGGCGTCTTCATACCTGAAGAAGGCTGCTCGCAAAGAGCTCTTTTTATTATTGATCCCGAACAAAAGGTTCGCTATCAACTTGTAAATGATTTACAGGTAGGTTTTAATGTGCAGGAAATTATCCGTGTGATTTCCGCTTTGCAAACCGGGGCCCTTTGTCCCGCAAATTGGAACCCTGGAGAAAAAACGCTTTAATCCTTATCTAAATTTAAAATAAAAAAATCCAGTACACCAAATCTGGATTTTTTTTATAATTTTTCTTTTATTAATATCTACTACTTTCC
>JBDKGC010000119.1:0-9289 GCA_039798385.1 Bacillota bacterium | reverse complement strand
GCGGCCATAATTACACCTTTAAAACCTGTAGCAAAAAAAGGTTGCCAATTAATTTGGTGTACATAGTTTTTACCATAAAAAATTAAAACCAGTAACAAAAGCACTTTTAAAGCTACCAAAGGGCCGCTAACCCACTTAGCTTCCCGTACACCACGTGCCAGTAGCACTGTTATAACGAGTACAATAAATACAGCTGGTAAATTAACAAATCCGCTAACACTAGGTTCCCACATATTGGTGCTAAATAAAACAGGTATTTGCCATCCTAAACGTCCCAAAACACCTACAAAAGCACTAGACCATACGGCAGCTACAGCTGCTGCTTGGGCAAGGTAGTTTAACAAAAGCACCCAGCCAATTAGCCAGGCATAAATTTCTCCAATTGTAACATAGGTATACGTGTAAACAGAACCTGCCGAGGAAACAAACGACGAGAACTCAGCATAAGGCAAGGCTGCAAAAAAAACAGCCAGGCCCACCAGTAAAAAAGAAAAAACTAAGGAGGGCCCTGCTATAACAGCAGCCTTACCAGTGAGAGAAAACACCCCTACACCTATCATTGAACCCATTCCAAGTAAAACTAAATCTAGAAACGTTAGATTTTTATTTAAGGCGCCATTACTATTTATTGTAGCTAAATTTTTTTTGCGAAGAAATTTCAATTTATAGGTCCCTTAAACTATTTATTATCCATCATACTTGAATGGCGATAAGAGTAAGAATAATATACTAATCCTCCTAAAACAAGCCAAACACTCAGTGCTTTCCATGCTGCTGCTGACAACGTACTCATTAAATACAAATTAAGCATGATACTAATCCCAGGTAGCCACGGAACAGCTGGACAGCGAAAAACACTTTTTAAATCAGAACGCGTATAACGTAAAACTATAACGCTGACTGAAACGACAGTAAGAATCAGTAAATAACCTAACCCTACAACATCTGTTGCCCACTCTAGTGGAAAAAGACCCGCCAAAAGTGCTGCCGCAATGCCAACAATCCAAGTAGCAGCAAGCGGTGTGCCAGCTTTTACTCTCGCAAAAACCTTTGGCAATAAACCATCACGAGCGATAGCAAATAAAATGCGAGCAATAGCATACAAAATCATTAAGACACTAGCCGACATCCCTAACACAGCACCAGGAATTACTATTCGACCTACCCAAGCTTGCCCCGTCATAACTCTAATAGCCGCTGCAATTGGTGCCGCCTGGTTCTCACTAAGCATAGCGGGCGTAAGCAATCCGGTCATCACTAATGCCACTGCTACGTAAAGCAAGGTTGTAATAAAAATTGAAGTAAGTAACCCTCGCGGCAAACTACGTTGCGGATCCTTCGTCTCTTCCGCCGCTGCTGCTAAAACATCGAATCCTAAAAACGCAAAGAAAACTATTGAAGCACCGCTAACAACCCCTATCATACCGGTCTTAGGTAAGAAAGGCTGCCAATAAGTGGGTTGCACAAAAAAGGCTCCCACACCGATAAAAAGTAATATTACCAATAATTTTACTAAAACCATTACTTTATTTACTTTTTTAAAGTTACGCACTCCAAAAGAAAGCAATAAAGTTCCTAACAAAACTAATAGCATTGCCGGTAAATTTATCAAACCACCGAGATCATAAGTAGCACCTAAAAAGACAGGTAATTTTACCCCAAGCCATGTTTGCATAAAAAGTGAAAAGCCAGTTGCATTTGAACTAGCTGCTAAGAGCATAACAAACAGTAACAACCATCCGATTAGCCAAGCAAAAATCTCTCCTAAGGTCACATATGCATAAGTATAAACAGAACCAGCAGCTGGTACTAAAGTTGAAAATTCTGCTAAAGGAAGGGCAGCCAATAACGACGCTACGGCCGCCAACACAAATGATAAAGAAACACCGGCACCGGCTTGATCAGCTCCCCGGCCAACAACTAAAAAGATACCAACACCTACCATACACCCAAGACCCAAGATAATTAGGTCAACAACTGATAATTCCTTTTTTAATGAAGAAACAGAAAATATTCCATCAATACTTTTTTTTCGAAAACAACTAATTTTATTACACCTCTTTCTTTAGTTCCTTCCAATTTTAAGTTACTTTAGAATGATAACGTGAATAAGTTAGATAAACTAATAGCCCTACTGCCAGCCAGCCAACAAATACCGCTTTAGTACTACTAGGCAAATTATAAGCTAAAGCAATGTTAAGCAATCCGCTTAATATAGGCACGACTGGGAACAAAGGACATCGAAAGGGGCGTGCTAAATCAGGTTTGCGATAACGAAGCATAATTACACCAATTGCCACAAAAGTAAATGCAGCTAAGGTCCCCATGCTAACCAAATCCGCTAAGGTTTCTAGTGGTACTAACGCAGCTAGGAAACCAGCAATTAAACCTATCACCCACGTTCCTTGCGCTGGTGTAGCGTACTTGGCATGCAAACGACTAAAGAGTGGCGGCAAGAGTCCATCACACGACATAGCATACGTGAGACGTGTTTGACTGTAACTAAATCCAAGCACCCCAGTAGTAATACCAAGAACTGCACCTAAATTAACAACACGTGCCAGCCAATTTATACCTAGTTTTTCCGTAACCATATCTACCGGATGCGTTAAATTAAGCGCAAATTCAGGATAATAAACCACACCAGTCATTACTAATACCACTAAAACGTACAAGATAGTACTTATTCCCAATGAGAGCAAAATAGCTCTTGGAATTGACTTGCTTGGATCCTTTGTCTCTTCGGTCGCAGTAGCAATCGCATCAAAACCAATATAAGCAAAAAAGACCTGTGCTGCTGCTAAACCTACCCCTGTCCAACCCTTAGGAGCAAATGGGACCCAATTACCAGCATCAACCGCAGTTAAACCAAAAATAATAAACAAGACTACAACACTAATCTTTAATAAGACCAGCCAGTTACTAGCACGTTTAAATTCATTGACACCCCGCGCTAGTAAAAAAGAGACGACCATAATTAGAAAAAAAGCAGGTAGATTAAACCACGTCGTTACACCATCGACAACTTCGCCGGGTGCACCCAATAAAAACTTAGGAATATGCCATTGATACGCAAGAGGTATCATAAACAGCTCTTGGCAAAAAATTAAAAATTTATTAAAATACCCTGACCATCCAGCCGCTATCGCTGTTGTGCCAAGTAGATATTCTAACGCTAGATCCCAACCAATCATCCAGGCAAATATTTCGCCCATTGTTAAATAGGTATAAGTATACACCGAGCCCGAAACTGGTACAATTGAAGCAAACTCAGCATAACAAAGAGCTGCTAAAGCACAGGCTATTCCAGCTAAGATAAATGAAGCCATTACACCTGGACCAGCTTTAAGTGCCGCGGTACCTGTAAGCACAAAAATACCGGCACCCACAATGCACCCTATCCCAAGTAACGTAAGATCAAATGTTGTCAGTGTCCTTTTTAAACATCGGTCTTTATCTACACTAGCAGATACCAATTGATCAAGATGTTTTTTTCGAAATATGTTCAATGATTATCAGCCTTTCCCCTTCCATTATTACAAAACTATTTATAGAAAATAAACCCCATTATAATTTTGCGCAATAAATCTTAATTTAATACAAACTATAAAATAAATCCTAATTACCTAACTTGGAATGCTTGCAGGAATATAGAAAATAGATTGGCACGCCTATAACCATCCAGCCTAGAAAGACCAACCAACTACTAAGAACTTGCACTCTACTCATTAAATATAGATTAATAAGAATGCCCAAAATAGGTAGCCAAGGTACTAAAGGAGCACGAAATGGGCGTGGCAAATTTGGTTGCTGCGCACGCAAAATAATAACACCTAAAGAGACAAAAGCAAAAGCAAACAACGTAGATAAACTATATGCATCAGCTAAAATATTTAAATCAACTAAGCCTGCTAGTACACCGATTACGATGGCAGCTATCCAAGTAGCATGCATTGGGGTTGCGTGTTTTTTATGGAGCGCACAAAAACACTGTGGCAATAGACCATCCCGCGCCATACAAAAGAGCAAACGGATCTGACTATAGGTATTAGCTAACACTCCAGCTGCTAAACCAACTACTAAGCCCATGGTAATAATTAATCCGATTAGCCACTTACCAGTTAACTGCGTCGCCAATGTAACAGCCATCATATCCTTATGCTCTAAGAATACCTTCCACGGCACTACCCCTGTAGCTACTAGTGCAAATAAAATATAGAGCACCGTGGTAATTCCAACCGATAACATTATGGCTCGCGGCAATGCTGTACGTGGGTTCTTAGTCTCTTCCGCCGCTGAAGCCACTAAGTCAAAGCCGACATAAGCAAAAAAGAGTGTCGCTGCAGCAGTAAAGACACCACCCACACCCATTGGAAGCGTAGGAGTAAAGTTATATACCTTTATACTACCAAAACAAGCAAAAATAAATATAAGAATTAAAGCCACTTTAATTACAGCCATAACGTTGTTGGCTTTCTTTGACTGTCTGACACCCACCCATAAGAGAGCTGCGATAAGAAAAACAACCACACAGGCTGGCAGATTAAAATAACTACCTGGTATAATTCCGGGCGCACTACATAAGGCCTGCGGCAGTGAAATGTTGTACAGAGCTAATAGATCTTGAATAGCCTTTGACCACCCTACAGCAACAGAGGCCGCTCCAACAATAAACTCCAGCATTAAAGTCCAGCCAATCATCCATGCAAAGACCTCACCCATGGTAATATAAGTATACTTATATACAGAACCAGCCACAGGTACCATGGACGCAAATTCAGCAAAAGCTAAGGCCGCCAAGATACAGGCCACTGCAGCGACCAAAAAAGCAAAGACTACCCCCGGACCAGCTTCAATCGACGACTTAGTCGTCAAGATAAACACACCTGTCCCAACAATGGCTCCAAGTCCTAGCAAAACAAGATCAAATAAAGACATTTCTTTCTTTAAAGCCCCGGCCTTGCCAGAACATTGAGCCAATACTTGCTCTAAGCATTGTTTACGTAGATATTTTACTTTCATCAAGCCCCCTCCTATAAAACGCCGTATACTGAAAAAACACCCAAAGTACTACTAACTTCAGTATAGACTAGCATAGATATAGTAACATAGAAAGAACACGCGAGCAAGGGACTTTGGTAGTCTTGTGGTATAAAACCCCAAGGATTACTTCGTTCCCCATCGGACCAAAGCATCTAGAGTCTATACCCGGAGGGTAAAAGGTTGAACATCAATAAGTTTATGATCGTGCCAACGGCCATTTTTGCAGCTCTCTTAATTATTTACCCCGCCGAAGCACTGTTTGCTGCACGGCAAGGCTTAAATATTTGGTGGGAAATTGTTTTCCCCTCCATGTTACCCTTTTTTATCGCTGCCGAATTACTATTATCATTAGGCGCCGCACACCGGGCCGGAAAATTACTAGGCCCACTGATGCGACCCCTCTTTCACCTACCAGGTATTAGTGCCTTTGTTATCATTGTCAGCCTGCTGGCCGGTAATCCCCTCAGCGCCAAAATAACATCAGAGCTTCGCATGCAAAAGTTGCTTACTAAATCAGAAGCTGAAAAATTAATTGCAATCGCTAGTTTTGCTAGTCCCTTATTTTTATTTGGGGCAGTCGCCATTGGCTTCTTTAAAGAACAACGAATTGGGTTTGTATTAGCCGGTGCACACTACATTAGCGCTTTAATCGTCAGCCTTTTAATAAGGTTTTATCCTGCAAAATCCTCTGAAAAGTTAACAACACCTAACAAACTGGTGCCCTTGCCAAAAGAGTGTTTATCTTTTGGGGCCTTACTAGGTAATGCTGTGCAATCAGCTGTACACACCCTCTTAATCGTTGGGGGGTTTATCATTTTTTTTGCTGTTCTTACCCACCTGATCGATCATAGCGATTTTGACCAATGGTTTTTAAAGTGTTTAGAACCTTTGCTCCTGCTAATTGGTATTTCACCGAACTTTATTCATACATTATTAATTGGCAGTATGGAAATGACGTTTGGAGCACAACTAGCTAGCACCTCATTACTCTCGCTCCCACTAAAGTTATGCGCGACAAGTTTTGTTATTGGTTTTAGTGGTCTCTCCATCCATGCGCAAGTAGCCAGTTTTTTACGCAAAACTGATCTTTCCTACAGGCCTTACTTAAGTGCGCGGATACTACACGGAAGTATCGCCGCCCTACTAACTCCTATTGTTTTTAAACTATTAGTCCCAGCTCTACAGGATAAAAGCTTAGCAACGTGGACCTCTTCAGCCAACGCTGCAACTTTTCCAACCATGCTGTTTGCTTTAAAATGCCTTTCCTTAGGTTTACTGCTCTTTTATGGCCTTGAGCGCCTAACTCGCCTACACAAAGTATAAAGGAGAATTATATGTCTGATTTGTTAAATCAATTTTTATCAGAGCGCTACTATGCCCCATGTAAATATGGCTATCCTTTAGGTCCGAACCAGTGCCAATGTTATCAGACCTACACCGGTAAATACTGCACTAAAAGTCATGCACCAGCACAAATTAATGCCACCGATTCCCAAGTAACGTTAGCCAGCCACTGGCTACAGAAATACGTGGGTACTTATTGTACACCAGCGGCCTATGAGTTAAACTATCTGTCTACTACCGGTCCACATTCTTCGCTTGTTCTATCGCCTAAGTCATGGACGGAAAATTCTCCCGACGGCAGCGGAGTACCGCTTCCCACCGAGCCCATTAGCAAGGGCTTATATCTTAACCTGTTGCATTTACACGAAACGGTTGGCAATGCCAATGCAAAAAACAAGTTTATCGTGATTGCCGATGGTTGTACCCAAATCGTCACAGCTTTAATCTATGCCGTGATGAAAAAAAGAGGTAAAATCTCTGTCAGCGCTCCTGCCCCGCACTGGCCTAAATTTAAAACTATCCCCTCTTTTGTCCCAAACTGTACATTTGAAACTACTGATCAGCCCAGCGATCTATCATTTATCACACTACCTAACAACCCCGATGGCAGCATGGAGCTTGACCCACTTATGCTACAAGCAAAGACAGTCGCTTATGACCTGGTCTATTATTGGCCATCTTATCTCTGGCAACAACCTTGCTTAAAGCGTGATGACGAGATAATGTTATTTTCTCTTTCAAAATTTGCAGCCGCTTCTGCAACCCGTTTTGGCTGGGCACTAGTAAAAGATGAGGAGCTCGCCCAGAATATGGCCGAGTATATTAAAGGCACGCAACTTGATCTAAGCGTCGACATTCAACACCGCGCCCTGCACATTATCTCGCATATTAACCGTTACCTCGGCCAAAAAGAAGATCTGTTAAGTTATCTTGCCAAGGAATTACAACTTCGCTGGCTGGTATTACTAAAGCTCTTTGAGTTAAAAAAAGACTGGCAAGTTGCTACTACCGAGCCAGCGGGTTTTATTATTTGGATTAAAGCTAAAACAAACAATGTTGACGCTTACCAAGCATTTAAAAAAATTGGTGTAACTGGAGAGCCAGGCACTGTCTTTGGCGCAACCGCAGCTTATGTCCGCCTAAACATCGGCATGGAGCAGCCCGTCTTTATGAAAATGATGCAACGCCTCAACTTGTTAATTTGAATTTACTTTTTATCCCAAATAAGGTTTTTATTAGTTGTTGACATCCCTTTTTTGTTGCAATATATTACGTTTATGCCTGTTATTACCAATAAAGGAGGTTTTACCAATAACTAGACTAAGGAACATAGTAATTGTAACAACGTTATCACTCGGCATAACAATCACCACCGTAGACTTTACAACGCAAGCTGTCCGCACAAAAAAAGATACTGTAAAGGCATTTCCACAAAATCAAGATATAATCGAAAAAAAAGACTCACTACCATTAGAAACAAAAGTAACAAAAGGCAAAACTACAACAAGTACTGGATATTCAAATAAAAAAGATATCGAAAAAATAAAAACTCCACCCGAAAGTACACCTACTAGAGAACTGTTAAGCACTAGAACAGAATCAACAGCAGTAGAAGGAACATCTCCTAAGGCAGCAGCTAAGGGTAAGCAAAAACAAGCTGCACAAGACTCCCCACCAAATTTTTCCCCTGCTTCATCTTCCGCTACCATCCCACAAATATCTATAACTCCTCATAATGAACCAACACCACTCTATGATACAACAACTTCCAAGATCCGCGAAGATTTACCAACTATATCATCTTCTTCCTCAAGTTCATCATCATCAAGCTCTCTCCCCTCTGCTCCACAGATTACAAGTCCAACCTCTACCCCTTCTATCCAAAGCACTGAAACAGAGGCACAGATAAGCAGGCGTTTATTGTGGAAACAACGTAAAGATAAATTATGGCGCATTGGAGAACAGTTTATCAAAGCAGCTAAATATCCCTTATATTCAGGAGCAATATTGCATGCTCAAAATAGATTTCTGCCTAAAGATAGTTCTACAGGTTCGGCAATTGTGCAAGGAATGTCAGGAGGTGTAATTACTGGCTTTTTATTACAAAGCAGTGATCAGATACTAAATTCCATAAATTACCTTTTAGCTGAGGCGGGGATTACAAAGCCAACTATTAAACAAACGCTTCAAAATGAATATAATCGCCTTGAATTACAATTTGCTCTATCTCAAAAAAAATTCCCTCACTTTACACAAGAACTTATCCAAAAAAAGCTCACCCTGTTACAAAAGGATATTTTGCTTGCTAGCGACCATGAACAAGACTATTACGCAGGTCTAAGCAGAGGGTTAGTTAAAACACTTGATACAATATTAAGCTTACCCCGCGAGCCGATTGCCATTGACAAAGAACAAGCTCAAGCTACGCTTTCCTCAAGTATTTCCTCTTATCCAGAAGAAATACGGAATCAATTACAACTATTAGTAACACAGGCTGCGCTAAACACCAAGACAGCGAAACCCACCCGTTGCCTGATTTACTTTAGAGGAAAACCAGGTGTTGGGAAAACCACTGCTGCTAAGAAATTAGCCGAAGCTCTAGGATTACCTTTAAAAGAAGTTAATCTTGCAAGTGATATTAAGCTATTCGGAGAAAAAGAAGAATGTATTAATGAAAGTCAAGAAAAAACAAAATCATCGCCAATTACATCAGCCTTTATGCTAAAAAATAAAACCGGACAAATAGGTACTAACCCAATCATTCTAATTGATGAAGGCGGAGATGCTGATCCTGAGGTACAGACCCAATTAAAACAATTGTTAGATCCCGGCCGCTCAACATATAAAGACCAGGCTCTCGACGATACAGAAATTAATATTGGACAAGCAATTATTATTATTA
>JBDKGC010000118.1:0-8059 GCA_039798385.1 Bacillota bacterium | reverse complement strand
ATATAACTAACTCGAATTTTAATTATACCATGCTGTTTCGCTAGAAATAATATGCTGCATCGCTGGAGTAACAAAAAAGCAAAGTATACACCGTGTCATGCGAGCATATATCTACACATATATCACTAGTAATTATCATTAAAATGAACCAGACGTTACGAGCCGAGCTACAGTTAAATTAGTAAAAATGCATAAAAATAGCAATTTTGCTGAAGATATAAATTAACGATACTACACATCAAACTTTACTTAAAAATCTACCAATCTAGCAATAACCCTTACCGCAACGACGACATAACTTCTGAATAATTAACTAAAATTAAACACTTTGCACTTCTTTATAAAGGTCATGTTTTGCTACAAGGAACGCGAATTTAATTAAATGCTATATCTCTTAATAATTATGATTATAGTAAGCACTTTCTACTACGAATAAATATTGAGGTTTATTATAACTTCCTTATTAATACCCGTTAATAATAATAAGTAAACGAAGAGCTCCTTTTTATTATAGCACCGTTACAAAACCACCATTTTGTAACGGTGGGAATTTGCGTTTGGTTTTATTGTAATTAGCTCTTGTACTTAACTTCATTATACATACAAACCTCGCCATACAAACCCGGCCGTATAGAAGGTGGTCTAACACATTACTTTTTAGGCTACTTATTAGGTCAAAGCAGTAAGAGCCTTGCATAGTATAAACTAAAGCTTATATATAATACTAAAGGAGAAATGATGATATGTTCCCTTTTAATGATAAAGGTTCCGTTTCTAGTAAACCTGTTTTACCGCCCTCGAAATGTATTTTAGGTAACAAGGTAGTCTTAGATCTTCAACTTGAACCTTGCCTAAGTTATGGCAGACGAGATCCTGTTGGCAATGACCCGTTACGCTGCACGGCTTTAGTAATTGCTTCTTATCTTGAACCACAATTACTTGCACCAGGAGACAAAGTATTTCTTTCGCTACCAGTCTTTTCAATGACAAAAGCAGACTCAGCGGGATCGGAACAGGTATTGGGTGATATACTAATGCAAACAACAGCTACTCCAGTCCTCTTAACGGTAGCAGGCAAATATTTTCCTCGTTCAGACTTTTATCTATCAATCCCAGCGGCTGCCGCTACGACAAAGGGATTAGTGCACTGTGCTCATCAACTTTCAGGAGATCAAAAAACTGGTTATGTAATGTTTAAAAATGATATTTATAAATAAGTATAATTCTAACTATAAGTTATCAATTGTTTCAAATGTTACGGGCCCAAAATGACCTTGTTTTAGATCTTCAAGCACCTGTTGAGCAGCTCTTACAAGGTCCAAGCTACCACCCTTAATTAAACAACCTTTTAATTTAGCAATATATGTTAATAGATCAACAGTTGTTTCATTTGCCATACGTCCATATCGGGTAGCTAGACGATCAGGATAAGATGCACTTAAGTAAGCTAATAAATACCTGGCTACATCTTCAACAGGTAATATTTCACGTTTAATAGCACCGCTTAGAGCTAACCGCATGCCCATTGCAGTTGAAGATATTTTGGGCCACAGAACCCCAGGTGTATCTAATAACTCAAAGTCACTATCAATTGTAACCCATTGTTCGCCCCTAGTAATCCCTGGCCGGTTACCAACACCTGTAGCCCTTTTACTTGCAATGCGATTTATAATCGATGATTTACCAACATTAGGGACACCGATAATGATAACGCGAACCATCACACGTCTGTTTAAATTAAAAGGTTGTACAAGCGCTTTGGTAATCTTTTTTAGTAATGATAAGCCCATGCCTGTCTGACCATTTACTAGGAGAGCATTAGTATTTTCATGCTTAAGAAACCAAGAAAGCCATTTTTTATTTTCTAATTTATCCGCTAAATCACTTTTATTTAAAAGAATTACCCGTTTCACTTGCTCATTTTTTAAAATATTATAGGTTGAATATGGCAACCGCGCATCTACTACTTCCCATACCACATCTACCATTTTCAATTTTTCATAGATAGAGCGGCGCGCCTTAGCCATATGGCCTGGAAACCAATGGACTATTGTCATCAAACTCAACTCCATTATATATATTGTTAACAACAACAGCGTTAGCGGCAGCTCAATATCATAGTTTTTGTTATTCAAAAGAGGTCAAAATATTGACCTCTAAACAAAAAAATAGCATTGTTTAACTTGTTCAATCTACCAACAACAATTATTTAGCTACTTTTAACGACGGGCCTCTTTAATGCGCGCAGCTTTACCACGTAAATTCCGCAAATAAAATAACTTCGCACGTCTTACCTTGCCTTGTCGTATAACCTCAATTTTTTTAATTCGTGGTGAATGAACTGGGAAAATTCGTTCTACTCCTACAGAATAAGAGAGTTTACGAACGGTAAACGTTTCGGAACACCCACCGCCCCGCCTTTGAATTACAACCCCTTCAAACACCTGTACACGCTCACGACGTCCTTCCTTAACATGAACATGCACTTTTACAGTATCACCGGGTCTAAAAGCAGGTAAATCTGTCCGGAGTTTCTGGTCATCTATTAATTGAATACTCACTTTCATCATTCACCCTTTATAAAAATATATTAAAAATTATATCATATCTAAAGCCAAGGCGCAATTCGTACTCAAGCTATTTTTACAAGAATAAGCTAATACACGCTTTTTCGAGCTACAGTTTTATCAATTCTCAGTATAGATGTGTATCCGATTCCCTTTACGCGTCTTTTCCCCAGGTTTAGGAAGTTGATCCTGAATAATTGTTCCCTCGCCGTGCGTAATTAACTGCCAGCCAGAGGACAAATCACGCTGTAGTTCACTTTTTGTTTTACCTATTAAATCAGGAACAGTTACCACAGGCGTTGACATTGGTGTATCAAGTGCTTCAACTTGTATTTTTCGTCTCTTTACCCCTAAATAAGGAAGAATTTCACTCAATGCTCTCTTAGCTAATGGTGCAGCTACAACACCTCCGAACTGAATGCCTTTGGGATTATTAACAGCTATATAAAAGGTAATTTCGGGGTTGTCACTTGGCGCCATACAAATAAATGAAACGATATGCTTACCAGCCATATATTTGCCATTGGGACCAACAATTTGTGCAGTTGCTGTTTTGCCCATCACTCTATAACCATTAAGAAATGCTTGGCGTCCTGTTCCATGCGCTACAACATGTTCTAGTGCATCGCATACTGTACGCGATGTTTCCTTAGTAATAACTTGCCCTTTTTCCTCTGGTTCTATTAAATGGACTAGTTTGTGTGTTCTATGATCAGCCCATCCTTTGACGATGTAAGGCTTCATTAATTTGCCGCCGTTAACACAAGCTGAAATTGCCATAATTTGTTGGATAGGTGTTGTCGAAATACCTTGTCCAAAAGCAGTTGTCGCTAACTCCACTGGTCCAATACGCTCCATTGGAAATAAAATTCCAGCTGATTCTCCACTTAAGTCTACACCGGTTTTACTCCCAAAACCAAACTTATGCAGATAATCAAAAAGCACTTCTTTGCCTAATTTTTGGCCAAGATTTACAAAGCCAGGATTGCAAGAATTTTGCACCACTTCTAGGTATGTTTGAGAGCCGTGTCCCCCTGCTTTCCAACAACGCAGTTTAGCACCACCAACTGCTACGGATCCAGAATCGTGAAAGCGGTCTTGTAAGTCAACCTTTTTTTCATTCAATGCCGCAGCTAATGTGATAACTTTAAACGATGATCCTGGCTCAAATGTTTTCCACACCGCCGGAATACGATTGCAAATATTTTGATCAACATCTTTATACCGATCAGGTCTAAATGTTGGTCTACTACTTAAGGCTAAAATTTCGCCTGTCGAAGGTTTTACGGCAATTGCTAACGCGTCATCTGGTTGATACTCTGCTACAGCTTGGTCTAAAACATGTTCAACAGTTGTCTGAATCTCTCGGTCGATACTTAAAACTATATCTAGACCAGGTCTGGGTGGCGAAAAACTGTCTTCGCCTTGTTTCATTTTGTCTCCATATGCATTTGAACTTATTGATACAAAGCCCGGTTTTCCTGTAAGTAACTTGTCATAAATAAGTTCTAACCCTGATAGTCCTTGATTGTCAATACCTGTAAAACCCAATAAATGTGCTGCTAAATGCCCGTGAGGATAATAGCGCTTGCTATCATCTGTTACGACGATCCCTGGTAAGTTTAGCTTATTAATGGCCACAGCTTTTTCATCAGAAATACGTTTTCCTTGTGGTTTAATCCAAACCATCATTTTAGAGGATGTTATTAAATTATAAAGTTTTTCTTCACTTTCAACTAAAATAGGAGCCAACTGTTTAGCCGTTTCTTTTGGATCTTTAATTTGAGCTGGAATTGCTAAAACAGATGGGACGCTAACATTGTATACTAGGGGTTTCATGTTACGATCTAAAATGGAGCCCCGTGGAGGTGAAAAGGCAATATCACGTTGCCATAGATTTTCCGCTTGTTTAGTTAACCAATTCCCTTGTATTAATTGTACATAACCAACTCTAAGTAAGAGTAAAATTAGCAACAAAAATAGCGCGGTGCAGATTACCATTATTCGTTTACGTGTAAAAAGGGGTGCTTTTAGCATACAAATCTCCCCCTTAGTGAAAATTTAAACTAGCACGTCCTATAATTAAAATATATGTACAAGTACTTATAAAAATACTTATTTCTATTTATTGTAAATTTATTATAAAACTTACGAGAACTAATTAAATTTATTTTCACCAAGTTCAGCTAAAATTTCTTTAGCTACTGTAGTTGCTATATTTGTTGCTGCTAATTCCCCATTTACTCGTGGTTCATCGAATGAAATATACAGAACTTGCGCGTTAACATGTTCTTTTCTTGGAATACAACAAATAATTGAACATATGTATTTATTAGTTTCATAACCCTTACCTATGGCACGGGGTTTTTGGGCTGTCGCAGTTTTAGCAAGCAACTCTTCATTATAATATTTAACATTTATATTTTGTAATTCTTGTGCTGTACCTTTGTTTTTTATAACTCCCTGCAATAAATTTTGCAAAGTAGTTGCTGTAGTAGGCTTCAGTATCTGTCTATAAACAGGAGTCGTTTCTCGAAGAACACTCTCCGAACCTGCTTCTCGAACTACTTGTACAAGATAAGGCATAACTCGATAACCACCATTAGCAATTGCACTATAAAAAGGTAATAACTGGATTGGAGGAATTGTAAAACTCTGACCAAATGAAAGGGTTGCCAAATCTAACTGGTTTAGTTGTCTTCCAAAATAACAGCCCCGTCCTTCGCCAGGTAGATCTATTCCTATTGTATTGCCATATTTATTAGTTAAATCACCAAAGCCATATTCAAGCATGGCTTGCGTTATCTCTTTTTCCCCTAATTTTTGAGCTAGTTTAACAAAACCAACATTGCTTGATAATTCTATGGCTCGCTTATAACTTATTTCCCCCCAATCCCTTTGCCAGTCATGAATAGTACGATCATTTATGGTAATGGAGCCAGAGCTAAAAGTTTCATTGCTATTAAACTGTCCCTTTTCTATCGATCTTGCTAAAATTACTGGTTTGAATATCGAACCTACTTCCACTGGAATTAAGACTCTATTTTGTGCTTTTTCTGGCGAATATGTTTTAGCAAAATTATTTAAATTAAATGAGGGACAATTTGCCATTGCTTTTATAGCACCTGTGTCTGCATCAATAATCGCAGCTGAAGCCTGCTTAGCTTCTAAGTTTTGTACCACCTTCTCCAATTTGTTTGCAACCAGCTTTTGAAGCTCAATATCTAATGTTAAAACTAAATCATTACCAGCTTTAGGGGGGGCTGCGGAACCACCATTTCTTATTTTAACTCCATCCTTGGTCTGAATATATTGGTCGTCTCCTGGTGTACCAGTTAATACAGAATTATACTCTTTTTCTATCCCAAGAACAGCTTTATTTTCTTTATTAAGGAAACCAATGATTTGGGCTGCTTGTTCAGCCATTGGATAAAATCTTTCTATACAGGGATATGTATAAATAGCGCCCTGCAATTCAAGCTCAGTCACTATTTGTTGTACTTTATGTTTTACTTCAATGGAATAACTTTTTTTTCCTAATTCTACCGATTTACTATTTTCTGTTAATTGTGTATACAGATCATTTTCAGAAATCTGAAGCACTGGAGCTAACTTAGCCGCTACTATAGCTGCTTTATCTTTAAGTCGACTAGGGTCAACCCTGATTATAAAAGCTTCACGATCGACAGCTAGAATTTGTCTTTTGCAATCATAGATAGTACCTCTTCTGGGCTTTAATGTTGTATCAACCATCCCTTTGTGCCCAAAATTAGTAAAACTGCCTTCCTTTTCCCAAGTTTGAATCCAAATCAATCTTGCTATTACAATCATGAAACAAAAAAGAAGCCCTATTCCAAGCATTAAAGCTCTTTTCTTATTTAGTAAAGATGTATACAATTTTCTTCACCCAAATGATAACTTATTAATTTAGCGGCTAATATCTCTTACAGGTAACCGCCTCAATGCATTTGACGCAATAAAGTCTTGTAGTTCTTTGGTACTGTTTGCATGGCTTTTTTCTAATAATAAATTATGTTGACGAGCAAGAGCTGCCTGCACATTTTTTTCCACAGCGCTTATTTGAACACTATAATTAAACAAAGCAACACAGTTATTCAAAATAATAAGAGCTAGGGTGGCACAAAAAATCAAACTGCATAAATATAATAATTTTTCTTTAACAGGTATCTGCTGCTGTTTATGCCTAACAAGATTTTTACGAACTCCAGGTTGCTTAGCCTTTTCATAAGGTAAGTTTTGCGCGACAGAACCAAATACATAAGGACTATGCAACTAGATACACCCTCCAAAATTTAAAATATCTGAAACTTTCTCAACAATTCTCATTTTTGCACTTCGGGCCCTTCTATTGCCTGCAACTTCCGTGGAACTAGGTACAATAGGCTTTCGTGTTATCAATTTAAGCATTGGTTTCCCTTTGCAACTACAAAAAGGTTGTTCTAGCGGACAAACACAGCTTAAGGAAGCTTGTTTAAATAATAGCTTGCAAATTCTATCCTCCAAAGGATGAAATGTAATAATTACAAGTCTCCCTCCTTTGCACAATACTTTTAGCGCTACATGTAATCCCTTTTCTAGCGCTCCTAGCTCATCGTTAACCGCTATTCGTAGAGCTTGAAAAGTTCGACGTGCTGGATGTCCTACTTTTCTTTTAACACGTGCTGTTAAAGCATTTCTTATCACTTGCACTAATTCAAGCGTTGTATTAATAGCTGACCGTTCTCGTGAACTAACAATTTTTATAGCAATTTGTCTTGCAAATCGTTCTTCACCATAAAATCTAAGTATTTTTTCGAGCTCAGCTACTGGCCAACTATTAACAATATCATGAGCTGTTAATTTTTGTGATCTGTCCATTCGCATATCTAACCAAGCTTCATGTTGATAACTAAAACCTCGTTCAGCTTGATCAAATTGCGGTGATGAAACACCAAGATCAAATAAAATTCCATTTACATTTTTAATATGGTGATCAGCTAAAACTTTTTCTAGCTTGATAAAATTAGATTTAACTAAAATGACCCTACACTTACTGTTGCTTACACTTACTTTAGCTTTAGCGGAAGATATCGCTACAGAATCTTGATCCAATCCGACCAGAATACCCGATTGCATTAGCTTATCTGCAATCGCTTTGCTATGACCACCGCCGCCAACGGTACAATCAACATAGGTACCTTTTTTATCTATATTTAGGCCCTGCAATGCCTCTTGTAACAAGACTGGCTCGTGGATAAACAAACTTTAACTTCTCCTTACATTTATAACCTAACAATGTTATATAAAACTTAAAAAACTATACTGAAAAATCTTCAATACTTTCTGCTATAGCATTAAAAGACTCTTCGGCATCCTCGTAATACTTAGACCAACGCTCAGCTGACCAAATCTCAACACGGGTGGCTAAGCCAAGAATAACACATTCGTGATTTAGTTCTGCAAAATCACACAAATAGCTTGGTAAATTAATA
>JBDKGC010000117.1:0-9971 GCA_039798385.1 Bacillota bacterium | reverse complement strand
CCACTAAAGTATGCCTGGTTAACTGGTGAATTTGAAGGAAGACAGTTGAAAAATGGCCGTTTGGCCCAAGGATGTGTAACGGGCTCGCTGCGGATATCACCAAAAGAGCAACTTGATTTTTTAGAAAAGTTAGTTAGTGAACAACATAGTGCTTTTTCAAAGCAGACCCAAAAATTTGTAAAGGATATCTGTCCTACCAAAGCTAAACTTTCAGATGGAACACCAGTATACGGTAAAACAGGAGCAGGCACGCTAAAAAGTGGCAGAAAAATCGGTTGGTTAGTTGGTTGGACTAAAAATAAAGATAAAGATTATTGTTATGCGTATCTAAATGAAAATGAAGACTCAAAAGCGACCGTTAAAGAGCGGTGGCAAAATGTTAAGTATAGGTTAGAGAAAGCTTTTGGAGATAAAGCGTAAATTATTCAGCGGCTCTGGCTCTTTGGTTACCCAAAGAGCCATGTACATACGAGTATAGCGACGAAGAAGATGAGCAGATCGGTAAGGAGTGCAACTTTTAAAGCATACATACTTTTTTTAATCCCAACTGCACCAAAATAGACTGTAAAAACGTAAAAAGTTGTTTCGCTGCTGCCTTGCAGTGTGGAAGCTATTTTACTTACCAATGCATCCGGGCCAAAAGTAGCATAAAGCTTTTCAAGCAGTGCTAAGGCACCAGTCCCGGTTAGCGGTCTTAGTAATAAGATCGGTACTAAATGCTCGGCATTAGGTAACTTATGGAGCAGGGGTTTTAAGAGTCCGAGGTAAAACGAGAGCGCGCCTGTTTCGTAAAAGACATTAATAGCTGCCATCATGCCGACGAGATGTGGAATAATACTTAAAATGATTGGAAAACTCTCTTTAGCACCTTCGATAAAGGTGTCATAAACTGGTGTGCGTTTATAAAGAGCGTATAAGGGCAGTGAAACAATAATGAGTGGTACGAGGCTTGTCCCAAGCCAAGCTAAAATATTGTACATAATTAAACAGCTCGAACACGGTAAAATTTGTCTAAGGTAATTGCAATTACTGTAGCAATAATGGTTACTAAAAAAGTAGACAGAACAATATCAGTCGGTGCTTGGGCCTGGTATTTTAAACGCAAACCTACTACTAAGGTGGGTAAGATGGTAATACTGGAGTTGTTTAGTGCTAGCAGAGTACACATCTCAGGTGTGGCCTGATCTTTGCAAGGGTTATTTTTTTGTAGTTCCTGCATGGCTTTGATGCCAAGTGGGGTCGCTGCATTACCTAAGCCCAGTAAATTAGCGCTAAGATTAGAGAGAATATAGCTTTGAGCTGGATGGTCTTTGGCTAGACCAGGGAAAAGCCATCTGACAAGTGGACCTAAAAGGCGCGTTAACTTTTGCAACAAGCCACTTTTTTCAGCCAATTTCATTAAGCCTAACCAAAAGATCAGGACACTTATTAAGCCGATAATGATACCAATAGCTTTTTCTGCACCACTGAAGACGGCTTGGGTCAAAATATCTAATTTTCCCTGGGCTAAAGCCGCAATAAAGCCACTTACGAACATGCCCACCCAAATATAATGCAGCATTTTAAAACTAGCCCCCTTTCTATCTTTTATATGTAGCTTGTACTTAAAGTAGACATACAAGAAACCTTGCTTTCTACGCAAGCAAGGTTTCTTGTATAAATATTGTGTAGTAATACTTATTGGAGCGAGCTAAAGTGATTAATACTATATTTTGATGACGACCTTTGTTTCCTCTTGCGGTGGCTTGCTAAGGACTTTGGTTGACACTATTTCGTTTTGTATTGTTGTCAAACTTTCTGGTTTTGTTATTTTATCGGTACTGAACATACCTTTTTTTACAGGTCTAATGGTCGTGGTGTATGGGCAAGAAGGCGGTAGACGGCTATAAGAGAGAAAGTGTATTTTAATTTTAGGCCTAGAGTAAGAGGGAGAAGAGGGTAGTGCATTTTCACTTTGGGGGTTATGTGTGGTGCGTGCCAGCTTTGTTTTTTCTTCTTTCTTCATATGGTCTTTTATTGCAGTTACTGTCTCAGAGTCGTTTAATGTTGTTTTACTTTCAGGTGTTGTGGTTTTCCAACTTAAGGAGACTGTAATCTGTGGTTTTGGCAAAACACTTTCTGCACTAGCTGGACGTTCTGTTGTAGTTGTGATTTCAGGGGTGTTTGTTCTGGTGGCAGATGATTGTTCGATTGCTGGATTTATAAGTTCAATTGAAGATGATTCGGCACCAATAGTTATGGAGGCATAACATAATAAACAATAGCAAAAGAGAATTGCTTTGCTGTACATATTCATTATAAAAACCTCTTCTTTCCGAAAGGTTTTGTGATGCAGTAGATTGCCTTTATAGGGGTTTAAGTAGGGAAGGAAAGAAAACTAGATCTTACGTGATGTGAAGAAGCTACTTAAAGAAAATTTTACGCATATTTACGTACGGAGTGGAAAAAATTAATAAAGTTAAGATATATGATAAAGATACTAAAAAATATATAAATTGTCAATGTTTATCAAAAAATCACCCCTTTTAAAGCAGTTACGTGGGGCGGGACGTTTCCCTGTAATGATGCCTAGTTTTACTTGACGCTTTAGGCTTCAGGTTGCTACAATTATAAGCAATTAGTCGTGTTTTTATTTAATGTATCTTAAAAAGTTGCGGGAGCGAGGAAATGGATAAATTAGCACAAACTACGCGCGAGCCTTATCAAGAGGTTTGCGCGTTATTGCAAGAAGCGACGACTGCTTTAGGTTTTGACAGCGATGTTTATAATCTACTTTATAAGCCGCTACGTACGGTCGAAGTGGCTATCCCGGTGCGGATGGATGATGGGCGGCTTGTTAGTTATACCGGTTATCGCGTCCAGCATGCTGATGTACTTGGTCCAACTAAGGGCGGCATACGGTTTCATCCCGAGGTAACACTAAGTGAAGTGAAAGCTTTAGCAATGTGGATGTCGTTTAAATGTGCCTTAGTTGGTTTGCCTTTAGGTGGAGCTAAAGGTGGTGTGATTGTTGATGCTAAATCCCTTTCAGGCAAAGAACTAGAACGGGTGAGTCGTGGCTATATTCGTGCTTTAGCTTCAGTGCTTGGACCAGAGCAGGATATCCCAGCCCCTGATATCAACACTAACGCTCAGGTGATGGGGTGGATGGTTGATGAGTATCAATTATTAAATCGTGGCCGACATATTCCAGGTATGATCACGGGGAAACCACTTACGCTAGGTGGTTCAAAGGGACGTACTGAAGCGACTGGTCGTGGTGTAGGACTGACTGTTATAGAAGCGTTAAAGCACCTAGGACTACCACTTCAAAATGCAACAGCGGCTATCCAAGGTTTTGGTAATGTTGGGAGCGAGGTGGCAAAGTTATTAAGCGCTAAGGGGGTTCGAATTGTAGCTGTTTCAGGCTCAAAAGGTGGAGTCTATGCCAAACAAGGTTTGCCAATTGCAGATTTAATAGAGCATATGAATTTAAAGCGCTCGTTACTAGATTTTCCAAGTGATGCGCCCATAAGTAATGAAGCGCTCCTAGCACTTGATGTTGATATTTTAATTCCAGCAGCGCTTGGTGGGCAAATTAATGAAGAGACTGCTCCAAAAGTGCAGGCTAAGGTTGTGGCCGAAGGTGCAAATGGCCCAACAACGCCGGCTGGCGATAAAATCTTAACGGAACGAGGAATTTTTGTTATCCCAGAAATATTGGCCAATGCTGGTGGAGTAATTGTCTCTTATTTAGAATGGGTCCAAAATCAAGCAAATTATTATTGGCCAATAGAACGTATTTATGATGAACTAGAACAAAGGCTGCAAACTAGTTTTAAGGAGGTCTTTGCTAAGTCAACTGCTCTTTCCGTTAGTATGCGCCAGGCAGCTTATTTGGTCGCTGTTCAGTGCCTGTATGAAGGACTTTTGGCACGTGGTCAAGTAGGGATGAAGTAATATATTAATTCTTATTTATTTTAAAGCAAGATAAGGCACGCCTGCTAGAAGAAATTGATGAGTTTGGTAGACGTTATGGTGTTAATACAAGTTGCATTAAAAAGACGTATGCAGATATTATGGATGAGATACTTACAAGCCCGAAGTGATTGGTTACGTGAATAATTATGCTACTTTACTTACTTTGCACTAAGTTAAATAAATTTTTATGATTTTGCCAGTCTTGTTTTGTGTCGCCTAAGGTAACTGCAATGTACTGAGTATTATTGATGTTAGCAGAGGTGACTAGGGTTCTTTTAGCTTTACCTGTAAAACCTGTCTTCACTCCGTTTGTTCCTGGATATTCTAGGAGCAGACGGTTTTTGTTTTTAAAGGTACGTTTCCCGGTAGCTGAAGGCCACGGGACGGTTTTTGTACTGCTACTTACAATCTCTTGGAAGATTTCATTTTCAAGGGCGGTTGCTGTTAATTTAGCCAAATCCATAGCTGTAGAATAATTTTTAGGGTCGTCGAGACCATGAGGATTAGCAAAGTGGGTATTGGCAAGACCGAGCTCCGCTGCTTTTGTATTCATTAGCGCTACAAAGGTAGGTACATCTTTAGCGGTATGTCTGGCCAACGCTAAAGCAGCATCGTTCCCTGATTTTAACATTAAGCCATATAAGAGGCTGCGAACAGGTATTTTTTCTCCAGCTTGAAAATGAACAATTGAAGGTTCTACTTTTAGATCTGCAGGTGAAATAGTTACAAGTTCATCTAGGTCTGAAATGTTTTCCAGTACAATCAAGGCCGTCATAATCTTCGTTAGGCTAGCAATCGAAAGTCGTTCGTCTACATTTTTAGCAAACAATGGCTTTTCCAAGTTCTTTGCAGCGACTAGCAAAGCTGCTTTAGCTGAAGCAGCAAGCGGAGCATTTTCTTTTGGCAACTGAGTTCTCTGTGGTTTTATGGTACCTTTTGGTCGTTTAGCTTTAGTCCGTTTAGAAGTTACGGGGATGCTATGTTTAAGTAGTAATTCGCCATGTACATGATTTGAAAAGAGGACTAACGATAATAGAAAAGCACCAATTTTTACTCTCGAGATCATAAACCAAGCCCCCTGGTTTGGTGTGTTAGTTTTAGTATATGTAGTTTAAGAGATTAATACTACCAAAAAAACTTCAAAACTTTGCTTTTGAAGTTTTTTGTGGTCCTAACATCTCAAGCAGATAAAAACTTCCAAATTGAGTCAGCTAAGCTAAAACCAGGTAATTGGGTTTTGTCTATTAGCTACTAGGAAGTTGTTAACTTTTGAAAACGGTTTACTATTAAAAAAACCACGGTGAGCCGAGAAAGGACTAGGATGCGCAGTCTTAATAATATAGTGTTTGGTGCCATTAAGTAAATTTGCCTTCTCTTGAGCATTTTTACCCCATAGGATAAAGGCTAAAGGATTAGGGTGGTTATTTAACTCTTGGATGACTCGGTCAGTAAACAGTTCCCAACCTAAGCCTCTGTGCGAATTAGGCAAGCCTCGTTTAACCGTCAATACACTATTTAAGAGTAGTACCCCTTGTTTCGCCCAGTGGGTTAAGTCACCTGATTCTGGCAACTTAATATTTAAATCTGCTTTTAGCTCCTTAAAAATATTTCGTAAAGATGGCGGTACTGCAATCCCAGGTTGAACGGAGAAACTTAGCCCGTGTGCTTCGCCTGGTCCATGGTATGGATCTTGGCCAATAATGACAACTTTTACTTTTTTATAAGGAGTGAGGTTAAGAGCTGTGAAAATATCCTCTTTTTTGGGGTAAACTGTATATTGATGGTATTCTCTAGCTAAAGCAAACCGTAGTTTTTGAAAATAGTCTTTTGCAAATTCTTCATAAAGTATTGTTTTCCAATCACTGTATAGGGTTGTAGGGTTTTTTTGCATTAATGCTCCTTTTGACAATAAAGTAATGGTTCACTTGGTAGTAAATATTTTAGTATTTTGTGGCATGCTAACTTCCTAATTTATACTTTTAGGAAGACAGGCCCTAGCTAAGTTTGTTACAATGGACACCATGTGCAACTGCTCTATAATTGTAACTATTTTCTTGTTTCTTTTCAAAACGTTGTCTGGATTTTTAGTTGGTAATAGGTGGTGCAAATGTGGTTTATCTTTTAGTTTTACTGGGAACCTTTTTCCGGGGGATTGCAGCCTTTTTGCTTAAGGTAAGTTGCGCAGAAAAAGTTTCAGGCCCAGCCTTGTTGTTTATCTATTATGCCGCAGGTAGCATTGTATCTGGTTGGTGGGTATGGCAAAAGAGTGCTTTCTCTTTAGATCTTAAAACAGCTTTAGTTGGCAGCTTACTAGGTCTTAGTATTGTTGGAGGTACACAGTGTCTATTACATGCCTTAAATAACGGACCAGGAGGCGTCACTTCTGCTGTTATTAATGCTAATGCTGTCTTTACTATTATTTTAGCGATTACTTTTTTTGGGGAGCGGCCTTCTTTTGCAGCTTGGTTAGGTGTTTTGGCTATCGTTTTAGGAGTGGTGCTCCTACCCATCGATGTTAATCAATCACTTCGTATAAATAATGTACGGTGGTATTACTATGTCATTCTTGGAACTATTTTATTTTTCCCCCGTAATGGAGGACTAAAATTAGTTGTTTACTATGGATTAGGGAAAGAGATGGTCCTCTTTATAGTGCACTCAGTAGCCTGGGTCTTTTTTGCCATAGCTCTTTTCTTAAAAAGGAGGCGAGGTAAAACAATAGCTGTATCATTTACTAACAAAACAGTAATTATAGGTGTTTTAGCAGGAATAGGGATGGCTTTGTCTATGAATTTATATGCCTTAGCCATAGCGCAAGGTCCAGGACAACTAAGTGAAATTGCTGCTGTGTTTGCCACTAGTAGTTTAGTGGTGGCATTATTGTCTAGAGTTGTCTATTCCGAAAAACTTTCTTTAATGCAAGTTTTCTCTATTTTTGCTATTGTAGGGGGAACAGCTTGTATTGCTCTATGCAGTTAATATTATGGTTTATTCTTAGTAGGTGGTGCGGTCGTGGTTCAGTTATTAGCATTAATTGCAACAATGTTAAGAGGATGTTCAGTTTTTATTCTTAAAATTGGAGTTACAAAAAGTGTGTCAAGGACAGCTCTTTTTTCTGTTTATTATGCCGCTGGAAGTATTATATGTGGCTGGTGGACATGGTATAAAGGTTTACTTTATTTCGATTTAAAGACAATACTTGTGGGGGTGATCTTAGGTTTTAGTACTTTAGCAGCTACAGAGTGCATGCTACTAGCTCTTAAGCGAGGCCCTGGTGGTGTAACATCATCACTTATTAATGCAAATGCAATATTTACTATTTTGTTAGCTGTATGTTTCTTTGGTGAGCAGCCCGCTATCTTTGCCTTGTTAGGCGTTTTGTTAATAATTTTCGGGGTAATATTATTGCCGATAGATTTTAATCAAAAATTACGTATTACTAATAAGAAATGGTACTATTATGTACTGCTCGGCACAATATTATTTTTTCCGCGTAATGGTGGTCTGAAACTAATAGTTCACTATGGTATGTGTAAGGAAATGGTGCTATTTTTAGCAAATGTTGTAGCGTTTATATATTTTGGGACTGTCCTTGTTTTGAAAAAAAACAAAGGTAACGTTAATTCTTTGAATAAAAAAGTAGCACTAGTGGGATTTTTGGCAGGGGCTAACATTGCTCTATCAATGAATTTTTATGCAGCTGCGGTAGAAAAAGGTTCCGGACAATTAAGCCAAATAGCAGCCATCTTTTCTGCTACGGGTTTAGTAGTTGCTCTGCTTGCTAGAATTTTTTGCAAGGAACGTTTATCATTAATTCAGATCTGCTCCATGTTGGCTATTGTTGGCGGGACAGTTTTTATTGCTCTTGCGTAGCTAGCATTATTAGGTTAAATAAAGCTAAAAAACAGCATCTATTATAGATGCTGTTTTCTCAAAATAAATAAAAGGTTCTTATCTTAAGGTTGGCTTCCTTTTTTTTGTTGGTCAAATTCGTGAAGCAATGCTTCTTGTTGATTTATTTCTGAAGGGGACAAATCACCAAATGGTTGATAAAACGAATCAGATGATGGAGGGGAAGATGAAGAGATAGGTGTGGATGATGGCGGATGCAATGGATCGTATGGTCCAGATAGTGGCGGTTCAGGAGGAAATATAGATAGTGGAAATAGTCCGTATGGCGATGGAGATGATCCAAAGAGTGGTGGCTCAAATGGCGGATGCAATGGATCGAATAGTCCAGATGGTGGATAAAATGGAGCAGGTGGTGCTGGAGATGGTCCAGATGGCGAGAATGGGGATTCAAAGGGTGGTGGCCCAAATGGCGGATGCAATGGAGTTGATGAAGGAGGGGAAGACGAAGTGATAGGTGTGGATGATGAAGGTTTGCTTCTTTTTCTTTGCTGTTCTAATTCGTATAACGCAAACATTGCTTCTTGTTGTGCTCTTTCTTCAGGGGACAAATCATCAAATGGTGTTGGAGATGGTCCAGATGGCGAGAATGGAGATGATCCAAAGGGTGGTGACCCAAATGGCGGGTGCAATGGATTGGATAGTCCAGATGATGGATAAAATGGAGCAGGTGGTGCTGGGGATGGTCCAGGGGGTGAGGGTGGTTGCTCATATGGTGAAAATGGTGCTGGAGATGGTCCAGATGTCGAGAATGGAGATCCGAAGGGTGGTGGTGGCCCCCCAAATGGTGGATAAAATGGAGCAGGTGGTGCTGGGGATGGTCCAGATGGTGATGGAAATTGACCAGGAACGCAGCGAGGTGGTAGTGGTGCTCCTGAACTAGGAAAAACCCTGCTAAAAACTTCCAAGTTCTTACCTCCAGGAACTGCAAAAATAATTTGGTTGAAAGTTTTAGCATTAGGATTATTGTTCAATACATAAGCAAAAATGCACGCCATGGTTTCCGGGTCATTGTTGTATGCACCGCATCCGTATGCGCCTAAAATCAATGTTTGAATTTTTAATGTACTTGCTGTATTAATCATATGCCAAATTTGTGCAGCGTGGTAGTTATTGGCAAGAGGACTACTTTCTAGTACACGTAAATCAATGTAGCCCTTCATATATTTTTCTTTACGAGGGGTTAAGCGACCGCGAGGAGCTATAAAGCCTAGTGCAGCCATTGATAGTAAAGTAAAGGTGCAAGGAATTGATGCTATAGGAATGTTAGTAGTAACTAAAAGTTCCCCTTTAGGGTCTAAATAACCAGTTTCTTTGCCATAGTACCAGCCTTTTGCGCTATGAGCAAAACCGTATAAACTGATAAAAGCCAGGGGCGCGTGCCGCATAAGCGCTTCTTCTTGTGTATCATTATCATGTAGAAATTCACCCCCAGGTTGTACGCCGCTAGCAAAATTTAGGAGTCCAACTCTACTTTGGCAACAGTAACTATCTAAAACTACCTCCGAACTTTTAGGCACAACGCTGACCTTATCTTGTAGCGCAGCATTTAATTTACAAGGACTAGATTTGAAGTCAAGTGGCAGTGGTGGTATGGGTCCTCTAGGTATACCATATGATCTTGTTGATTTAGATTCCGTCCAACCATTTGCAGGTATTTGTTTCAAGGCTTTTATAGCATCTGGGCCAATCATGTCTGGTTGTCCATGTATTTTTCGGTTACTTAACCAATGCCATACTCTGCCCGGTTGTTGCGTGTAACCTCGCCATACTTCATCTATTAATTTGTTAGCTGGTAGACTTTCAACTTCTCTTTTTCGTTTTTTACCTTTACCTGGAAACGCTGAGATATTAAATAAATCGGGATAGCTATTAATATCTGAATAATACATTGATATAAAATCTCCTTAATTATATATAATAGTGTATGCTTATGATTGTAGACGACAGATTATGTTAGTTATAAGCACACGAGTTCTAAGACTTTTTATACCATTTTCCTATGCATTATCTTATAATTTTTGCTATTATTTATTTACATTAAAACGATACTTAAATTAGGGGAGCTTTGTTATGAATCTAAGACAAGAGTGGATTAAGGA
>JBDKGC010000116.1:0-3078 GCA_039798385.1 Bacillota bacterium | reverse complement strand
GTTAAGTGACTCGCTAACTAAGCTAGTTCCATTTTCGCACCAGCACTTATTTAACCAGCAATCATCCATAGCATGCCAAGGATATTTAATCTTTACATCAGATCGCGGGCTTTGTGGCGGCTATAATATCAACTTATTTAAATATTTAGAGTCCAAAATCCGAGCTGATTCAATGGTATGGGTGGTAGGCGCTAAGGGCCTGCAGCATTTTAAAATGCTAGATCGTTTTCAGCTGGAGTATCTTGGAGCACTTAGTGATAAAACAGTGGTTAGAGAGGCCAGCGGCATTGCTAAGTTACTAACGGCCAGTTTTCAAAGCGCACAAGTTGGCGAGTTATATGTTGGATATAATAAATTTGTCAATAGAGTAACGCAGCATCCTACCTTAACGCGCTTGCTACCGTTTGAAGCAGTACAAAAAGAGAACCAGCCCCGTTATGAGTATGAACCAACGGTATCAGAAGTGGTTGATCAATTTTTCAACGCCCAGCTTGTAGGATATATCTATGAAGTGCTGCTGGAGGCTAAGGTAAGCGAACTGGCAGCAAAAGTGACAGCGATGGGGAATGCGACTGATAATGTCCAAGAGTTAAAAGAAGAGCTCGGTATGCAATATAATCGCTTGCGGCAAATGCTAATTACGCAAGAAATTGCGGAAATTGTTGGTGGCATGGGTTAAATTCAGTAGTAGGACTAATTGTGCAGGGGAGAATAGTTATGCAAAAAGGAATAATTGTACAGGTCATGGGCCCGGTCGTGGATGTTGCTTTTCAGGAAAAGTTACCAGCAATCAATGAGGCGCTGCACGTCATGGACAAAGACGATAAAATTTTATTAACACTGGAAGTTGCACTGCATTTAGGTGAAAAAACGGTGCGAACGATTGCCATGGATAAAACAGAGGGCCTCAGTCGTAACATGACTGTGTTAGGTACGGGACATCCGATTACAGTGCCGGTCGGGAAAGAGGTTTTAGGCCGGATCTTTAACGTTTTGGGTGAAGTAATTGATCAGGGTGAACCATGTGCGGCAAAAGTAAAGTGGCCCATTCATCGCAGTGCACCAGACTTTAATGAACAGTCAACTAAGCAAGAAATTTTAGAGACTGGGATCAAGGTAATTGATCTTTTAGCACCTTATCTAAAAGGAAGTAAAATTGGCTTGTTTGGTGGCGCTGGTGTTGGCAAAACGATTTTAATTCAGGAGTTAATTAATAATATTGCGATACACCATGGTGGATTATCGGTCTTTGCGGGTGTTGGGGAGCGGACACGAGAAGGGAATGATACCTACCGTGAAATGAAGAAGACCGGCGTCTTAAATAAGACGGCGTTAGTCTTTGGCCAGATGAATGAACCCCCTGGAGCTCGGATGCGGACTGCTTTAACTGCTTTAACAATGGCGGAATATTTTCGGGACGAGGAACGCCAGGATGTGCTGCTCTTTATTGATAATATTTTTCGATTTACCCAAGCTGGTTCAGAGGTTTCAGCATTGCTAGGTAGAATACCTTCGGCGGTAGGGTACCAGCCGACCTTGGCGACTGAGATGGGGCAACTGCAGGAACGTATTACCTCCACCAAGCAAGGGTCAATTACTTCGATCCAAGCCATCTATGTCCCAGCCGATGACTATACCGATCCTGCACCAGCTACCACATTTGCGCATCTTGATGCTACGACCAACTTAGACCGCAAACTAGTCCAAAAGGGAATTTACCCCGCCGTCGATCCGTTGGCCTCTACCTCGGTCGGACTTGCCCCAAATATTGTCGGCCAAGAGCATTATGAAGTAGCACGTGGTGTGCAGCAAGTGTTGCAGCGTTACCAATCATTACAAGATATTATTGCCATTATGGGTTTAGATGAACTGGCCGAAGAAGATAAAAAGATAGTGGCTCGTGCTCGTAAAATAGAAAAACTTTTGTCACAAAAATTACATGTCGCGGCACCTTTTACTGGGCAAGAAGGGGTTTATGTCCCTGTTAAAGAGACGGTGCGTAGTTTCAAGGAAGTGCTGGACGGAATGCATGACGACTTGCCGGAAGAAGCATTTTATATGGTAGGTAGTATCGATGAAGTACTACAGAAAGCCAATAATTTAAAGTCAGCGGGGGCGTAAGGCCGAGTGAAACAGTTAAAATTAGAAGTTCTTACACCACAACGGTTAGTCTACCAAGGAATGGTAGAGATGGTTAGTACGATGGCACCACATGGTGACATTGGTATCTTACCAGGCCGCTTGCCGTTTGCTAGTCCCCTTGGTGTAACTACGCTTCGTATTACGGCTTTTGGTCAGCAGGAACAAGTTACTGTGCATCAAGGACTGTTAGACGTAGGACCAGAGCAGATGACGGTTTTTGCTGAGCAAGCCGAACGAGCGAATGAGATAAATTATGACCGAGCAGCCCAAGCTAAAGAGCGAGCAAGCTGTCATTTAGAGCAGCCTAACAAGGGGACGAATATAACGCGAGCTCAGTATGCTTTAGCGAAGGCGTTGAATCGCTTGCGGACGAGAGAGTAAGGTGCCCTTGCGCTAGAAATATTTTCATGTTACAATGACGTTTACCCTTATACATTATATAGGGTTAAAACTATATAAGGAGTGGTTGTTGTGGCATATTATAAAAAGGTGTTTGTAGGCTCATTAGCCTTACTAGGCTTAGGTTTAGGGGCATTAGTAACAACTGCGACTGATAAAGAACCTCTTGGGTCCAGTTCAGCAGCTCAAAATACAGCACCGCAATTAGAATGGAAACCTAGTCCACACGGATTTATGGATTTAAGTGATTTATTTGAGTACTGTTTTGATGATAACGTTGTCACTTTTGAAGAGAGGTTAAAACAACAAATAAAGATTTTACCTAAAGCGGTGCAAGAAGTATTGGATGTTAAAGCAAGAGAGCATATTCAACGGTTGTATTATACACTGCCAAAAAGAGTTTCTGGCAAGGCTTATAATTTTGCTGCAGAGGAACGACGATTAATAGAAGCTAAGGAATATCTACGCCTAAAAAAAGATTTGAATATAATGAAACAACCATAATTCAACTTAACCATAAAATAATTATCTAAAAAA
>JBDKGC010000115.1:0-6594 GCA_039798385.1 Bacillota bacterium | reverse complement strand
CTGTCCACCAGGTCCACTAGAACAAAAGGTATCGACCCGAATATCTTTTTCGTGGATGGTAAGTTCAACTTCAGCTACTTCTGGCAGGACCGCCACAGTGGCGGTCGAGGTGTGCAGGCGTCCGCCTGATTCGGTGGTTGGTACACGTTGGACACGGTGTGCTCCACTTTCATATTTTAACTCCCGAAAAACCCCTTTACCTTGAATTGAGATAATTGCTTCTTTCAGCCCGCCAATCCCCGTATCGTTCAGCGATAACACTTCTGTCGTCCAGCCATGGCGTTCCGCAAAGCGGACATACATCCGGTAGAGCACAGCAGCAAACAGGGCAGCTTCATCGCCTCCAACAGCGCCGCGGATCTCTAAAATAATATTTTTATCATCGTTTGGGTCTTTAGGCAGCAGTAAAATCTTAATCTGTTCTGTAAGCATAGCTTCCTGCGCTTTAAGTGCTCGCAACTCTTCCTTAGCGAGCTCATGCAGTTCGTCATCAGCTTCTTCTTGCACTAGTTCTTCTGTTTGCTTGATTTCTGTAGCGAGCGCTTGATAAGAGACGTAAGCCTCACTAGCAGCTGTTAAAGAGGCATGTTCTTTGCCTAAACTTTGTAATTTGCGATGATCACTAATAATTTTGGGATCAGCCAGCTGTTGTTCAAGTTCTTGATGCCGCTGATACATTTTAGCCAAACGTGCTAACATTAAACCCGAACCCTCATTTTTTATTTAAGACTATATTTCTTTTTAAATTGATCGATACGTCCACCGGCTGTCACGTTACGTAGCTGTCCTTTAAAGAAAGGGTGACATTTAGAGCAGACGTCTATCTTTAAATTTTCCACGGTTGAGCCTGTGACTAATTCATGTCCACAAGCACAAGTGATAGTTGTCATTTTATATGCTGGGTGAATCCCTTTTTTCACAAAATAGACCTCCTATATTTTATTCTAAACTTCTCCATAACCTATTATACAGTCTTTTGCTTAAAAGGGCAAAGGTAGTTCCATACGTTCGCTTGACATGGAAATATTATTTATTATAATAAGTGATAAAGAAAGGATGTGCGTTGCTGGGATGAGTATAGCTTGTATCTCGAAAATGTTGTTGGGAGCAAATTTGGGGTTTGCAATTTTATCAAGTGTTTGTGGTGCTGTTTCACATTTAGATGTAAGTCAACCCGCAGAAGACGAGAATTGTGTTTTTTATGCGACAGTTGCAAGTGCAGCACACTTTAGTCCGAGATTGATTAGGACTGTTTTAAAGAATAACCGCGGTTGTGTAGAGACGGAGTGGCATAGCATAACGACCCATACAGGTGCTGTAAATAGGGCGGGTGAAATTGTGCCCGTCTTTACAGGAGCAAAAGATCTGGTCTCTCAAACAGTGCCGCAGGGACGAATTACGCCTTGGCCAACTGCTTTAATACAATCTTATCCTAGATCAACGAGCGAGACTTTGCCTAATTTTATGTTTGTCACTGGCAGGATAGCTGGACCTGGGACAGAATTTGCAACCTTTACTACCGAGCCTACCAATACTGCTGAAATAAGTGAGTTTGTAAAGTCAGATAGTCATAGTCCGGTGGCGATAGTAGTGAGCCGCGGGGGAACGACTCAGGTTCATGGTTTAGCAAGAGGCCATGCTTATGCGGTAGTTAAAAATCGAACAGGTGCTATTATATCTGATGCTGGTTTTGTTACAGCTTATGATCCCCAAACGCAAGTAACGCATGAAGTAGACTTAACACAGCATGGCTTAAGGCTAGATGTGGCCAGAAAACGGATAGAGCCAGCTCCTTCTTCCGCCAGTAGTCCAGGTTCCAGTAGTCCAGGGTCCGTAGTTTCTGGACAAAGTTCACCACCTAGTGGTGCTGGGAAACGGCCACGTGAAGAAGAGCAATCCCAAATAGTAAAACGTCCTGGTTCAAGTAGTGCTACTTGGATTTGTAGGTGCGGCAATTATAACCAAGGACCTAATTGTGTAAGATGTGGCGTTCTTAAGCAGTAGTTTAAGTCACTCTGTAATGTCTAAGTAAATAATGCCTAATAGGCATTATTTTTTAGCTAAAAAGATAGGTTTCAAGTGACAGTTTTAGGTAAGGTCGTGCGCTGAGTGTTTTTTGAAGCCAAGCGGTTTTCACAACTTGCGCTAAGGTTGTATCTTGGACTATTAAGAGTGGCTCCGTATCTGTTGCTACTATGAAGCGTTGGAGGTAACCCGGTGGTAAAAAAAGTTCTTCTCCGACATAGACTGTTATTTTACGAGGATTGTGCTCTAAAGAAGCAAGATAAGTATATGATGGCGCAGGTAGTGATGGATCAAGGTTACTAATTACTTTTGTCTCTTGTTTGCTAAACGTTACTATTTGGCCGTTAGTGGAGGCGAAGTAGAGATGCGAAACTAGTTTTTGCTGGTGGAGTAACGGTTCTGGAGGTTTGTTGCTGGCATAAGTTAGCGCATACAAGTAAAACGGGTTAATTAGCAGCAGGCAAAAATATTTTATTAAGTTTACAAAGCAACATTTTATCACCATAATTTTTTAGGCAAGGTAATATAAAATAATTGTTGCTTCTGTTAGACCTTAGAATTTATTTTAAAAATTAGAAGACGTCCTCCTTCTTTATTTAAATTATTCGGACCTTTAGTGCCAGTGTGTTAAAGTTAACGGTAACTACAAGATCGTTAGACTTTAGCAAGCCTGAATTTTCAGCAGCTGTTAGCCCTTGGTTTAACCAGTCGGGTTCTTCGCTTGTAACTAAGCAGGTAAAAAGTCCAAAAACAAGATAAGCCTGCCTTTTGAGCGCGGGATTGGCTGTGATCGCTATTAATGGTACTAGTGGTCTTTCTGTCGTTAGGTTTTGTAAGGTTCTGGCGGTAGGGTCTACTAGTAAGAGTGCTTTAGCTTGCACGTTTTCTGCTAAAGCTTGGGCAGCTTTTCCTAGCTCTGTTGCTAAGCTATGATCAGTA
This sequence comes from Bacillota bacterium, assembly GCA_039798385.1. GTDB lineage: Bacteria > Bacillota > Bacilli > Thermoactinomycetales > Thermoactinomycetaceae > JBDKGC01. Next base: position 3,630 of record JBDKGC010000115.1, on the reverse strand, counting down.
ACCGCTGCTGTTTGGTTTTTTAATAGCGCTTGTTCGCCTTGGTAAACAAGTGCTCCCATTGCTTTGGTTGCTTCGACGGGATAGTTACCTGTAGCTGTTTCACCTGAGAGCATCACGGCATCTGTGCCATCTAAGACAGCGTTAACGACATCACTTGCTTCGGCTCTTGAAGGACGAACATGGTGTTGCATCGAGTCCAGCATTTCAGTCGCTGTAATTACACACTTGCCAGCAGCACGAGCACTAGTAATAATTTGCTTCTGAACCATCGGTACTTCAGCAAAGGGGATCTCTACTCCAAGGTCACCGCGTGCCACCATCACTCCGTCTGCAACTTTCAAAATATCCTGTAAGTTGGCAACGCCTAAGCGGCTTTCAATCTTGGCAATCACCTTAATATCTGCTGCAGCTTGCTCTGTTAGAAAATTTTTAATGGCTAGTACGTCATCTTTACTTCGTACAAATGAGGCGGCAATAAAGTCTATTTTAGCTTGAATGCCAAAGGTGATATCGTCTAAATCTTGTTTTGCTAAGCTTGGTAAAATTTGTTCGGCACCAGGTATATTGACACTTTTATGTTCTCCAAGGACACCACCATATGTAACTTGGCAGAGTAGCTCATCTTCACCAATATCGTTTACTTTAAGCTCAATTGCACCTTCATCAAGTAAAATGGGCGTACCTATTTGTGCAATTTTTTTTGTACCTTTGACAGAGATCGAGATTACATCTGCCGTGCCTGGTACCGAGTGTTCTGTTAAGCGGACGAGACTATCTTTTTTTAAGGTAATTGCTTGTTTATCTAAGAGTGAACCAGTTCTGATCTCCGGGCCCTTGGTATCTAACAGAATAGCGGCATCAAGGTTGGTTTTGGCGCTTGCTGCTCTAATTAACTTAATTAAGCGCTCGTGCTCGGGATGCGTTCCATGTGAAAAGTTTAAGCGTGTAACATTAATTCCTGCTTGAAGCAAGGAACAGAGTGTTGCAAGTGATGCTGAGGCAGGACCTATTGTTGCTACTATTTTTGTGCTTAACATATATTTTTTTAAATTATTCCTCCACTTGATAGCTACCGATTGCGGCTAGTTTTTTGTAGCGACTGACTACACGGTCTTCTTTAGGTATTTTTATTAAAGCTTTTAAAACATGCAGCAAGCTTTTTTTTACATAAGCTGCTTGTTCTTCCCGATTTTTATGTGCTCCACCACGAGGTTCAGCAATAATTTCATCTATAATCTTCAGTGCTTTTAATTCTTGCGCTGTAATCTTTAAGGCTTGCGCTGCTTCTTCTGCTTTACTTGCATCGTGAAACAGAATGGCGGCTGCTCCTTCTGGTGAAATAACAGAGTAGTAAGCATTTTCTAGCATTAGTAACCGATCACCGACTCCGATCGCTAGAGCTCCACCACTACCGCCTTCACCAATCACAACGACGATGATTGGGACAGTTAGGGCTGCCATCTCTCGTAAATTGTGGGCGATGGCCTCGCACTGTCCACGTTCTTCAGCTGCAATTCCGGGATAAGCCCCCTGGGTATCGATAAAGGTAATAATTGGCCTGTTAAATTTTTCAGCCTGGTGCATGAGGCGTAAGGCTTTACGATAACCCTCGGGATGCGGTGAACCAAAGTTACGCCTAATCTTTTCTTTTGTTTTACCACCACGTTCATGACCTAGGACAGTGACCACCACGTCATCAAGTCTAGCTAGACCACCAATTAGGGAGGGGTCATCACGAAATAGTCGGTCACCATGAAGTTCTAAAAAATCATCAAAAATATGTTCCAGATAATAAGTAGTAGTAGGGCGGTCGGTATGTCTGGCAATTTGCACTTTTTGCCAAGTGTTTAAGTTGCCATATATTTGTTCTTCCATTGTATTTAAGCGTTTTTCTAGTTGTTCAATCTCGCTCGAAAAGTCAAGCTCTTTTGCTTGGGTGTATTTTTTTAGCTCCGTAATTTTAGCTTGCAATTCAACTAGTGGTCGTTCAAATGGCAGGTGATTATTACTCATTTTGTACCTCGCGTGGCTTCGTGAAAAGCTAGGATTCTTGATAGCACAAGTTTTAGTTCATGCCTGGGCACGATGCGGTCTAACTGTCCATGGGCTAATAAGAACTCCGCTGTTTGAAAACTTTCGGGTAGTTGTTCTTTAACGGTCTGCATAATAACACGTCGGCCAGCAAAACCAATTAAGGCACCTGGTTCAGCAAGATTGATGTCGCCTAAGGAAGAGAAACTTGCAGCTACGCCGCCAGTTGTAGGGTTGGTGAAGATGGAGATAAAGAGCAGACCTTCTTTGTGTAATCTAGCTAGAGCGGCACTTGTTTTAGCCATCTGCATTAAGGCTAACATGCCTTCTTGCATACGTGCCCCGCCAGAGGCAGAAAAAATTACTACTGGTGAGCGATTTTTTATAGCAGCTGTTATGAGGCGAAAAATTTTTTCGCCTACTACCGAACCCATGCTGGCCATTCGAAAGTTAGCATCCATTACGCCGATGTTGATTTGATAGCCATTTATGGTGCCCGTTCCTGATATAATTGCATCCCGCAAGCCAGTTTTTTCTTGATCTCCTGCTAACTTTTGCTGGTAGTTCGGAAAGCGGAGTGGATCGTTAGAAATTAACGCGCTGTCTATTTCAACAAAGCTGCCTTCATCTAAAGTCAAGGCGATCCGTTCGCGTGCAGTTAAGCGGCCGTGATAATTACAAGCGGCGCAGACTGACATATTTTGTTTATATTCTTGTGCCAGAACCACCGCTGTACAGGTCGGACATTTATGCATAACGCCTTCTGGTACCGTCTGCTTACTTGCAACAACCGGTATCGTGGCATATGTGCGAGGTTTACGAAAAAAATCTTTTAACATTCTAAATCACCTTTATTAGTATACCGCTTTTAGGTCTTTAGGCAAACCTATAACAAAAAAAAGAGGTAAGAAAGTATGTCTCTTTCTAGTGGTATGTACAAAAATATTTCTAAAATTATTAGTCTATATAGAATACTAAAACTGGAAGATTATTTCAACTAGAGTCAGAGCCACTTTATAAATAATAGCGGCCCGCAGCTTGTCATTGCGAGGCCCGCAGCTGTCATAGCGAGGCCGTAGGCCGCGGCGATCCAGGTTAGATTTCTTAGTAATGAAGGCTTTAAAACAAAACTGTTTAATTAATTAAGAAAGTCTTATATAGTATATGTTATGTTTATTTTACTAGTTAAAAAAAGGGGGTTTTTTACTTTGAAAATTCACTAAGGAGAGTTGAGATGAAGATTAAAAATTTAGCTAGCATGACGTTTTTAGTAGGGGCAGTTTTACCAGTCGTAAATCATAGGACACTTTTCGCAGCTCAAAATCCTGTTACTGCTGACGCGAACTGTAAAGTTTGTGGTCTCTGGTCTGCTGTTGATAGTAAGGGTCGCTGTGATAGTTGCGCACGTGTTATGACTAGATCAAAAGAAATTACGCATAGTTGCGAGGTATGCGGAACGGCTATTCCTGATGGTAAGTAGTATTGTGATAATTGCAATAATATTTTAGCCACAAGTGTGGAGGTTGCTCCTAGTATAATAGGTGAACACTCTTGGGAGCCGGTAAGGATATCATCTAAAAAAAGAACAGCAGAAGAATT
>JBDKGC010000114.1:0-7519 GCA_039798385.1 Bacillota bacterium | reverse complement strand
GGTAATATATACTATAGATGTATTTTTGTCAGAAAATGTCTTTCGCTGGAAAACTTATGTACATATATAGGAGGGGTTGACAGTTGGGTAAGCAGGAGTTATCTTCACCACCAGAGGCACTTAGTAAGCGTGGTTGGCGAAGATTTTTTACGTGGAAAAAATCTTTAATTTTTGGCGGGATTATATTATCAGGCATGGTATTAGGTGTTTGTGCAATAAAAGCGTATGGTGCAACCTTAGACTTGGGGAAATTAAAGCTTAATTCGACTTCATATTTATTTGATCGAACTAATAAACGAGTCGATTCGCTGGGCAATGTGCGCCGTAACTATCGTTCTATGAACGAAATTCGAAAACATAATCCTGACCTACCAAGGGTATTTGAGTTAGCTGAAGATAAAGATTTTAGGAGTCATTTAGGCGTTAACTGGTGGCGTATGTTTGGAGCTGCTGTCGCTAATATATCGAGTGGTGAGTATGAGCAAGGCGGCGGCACCTTTAATATGCAACTTGCGCGTAATTTACTTTTAAATGACAGTCGTAAAACCTTAAGTCGTAAGGCAAAAGAAATGTTAGCGGCTTTAATTATTGACAGTGAGTATACTAAAGATGAAATTTTAGCAACATGGTTAAATTGTGTAGACTTTGGTCCTAATGTGACTGGGATAGATAATGGTATCCGTTATCAGTTTAACCGCACGATCAATGATAAGTTAGAGCCTCATCAAATGGCGTTACTTGCTGCTTTGCCGCAAAACCCAACTAAATTTAGCAAAAAGAGAAATGAGGGTAAACTAAAGCGCCGTCGTGATCGAATTCTTGATGCAATGGAAAAAGACGGACTAATTAAAAATGCTGAAGTATATAAACAAAAACCACTCACAGAGACGGACGAAGGTAAAAAGGAGTTTAAAAAAACAAACCAAGAAATTGATCCTTACAAGGACATGGTTTTGGCTGAACTGAAAGAACGTTTTGATGCTGTTAATCCTAATGTGCATGAACTAAAAGTTTATACTTCACTCGATCTTGAAACGCAGAAGGTTACAAATTCTTCTTTAAACAGGCACTTGAAATTACAAAAAAGAAGCGAAGTTGAAGGTGGATCGATAACGCTAAACTCTTTTGGCGAAGTTATGGCAGTTGGTGGGGGCGAAGATTTTAAATGGGGTGATTTAAATCAAGCTACTAGTAACCCTATGCCTTGTGGTTCGATTATCAAACCTTTAACAACTTTTGGTCCGGCATTTGATAAAAATGCTGATTTTAATGAAAGTACTCCAGTTAAGAATGCTTGGTCCATGGGTGGTTGGCATCCCCGTAATGCTTATCGGGGTTTAGATGGTAGAACGTTGCCATGTGAGGAAATTTTAATCCGTTCTTTAAATCAAGGTACGCTTAGGGTTTTGACTGATTATGTTGGTTTGGAAACAGCCGTATCTTATGGTGAAAAGTTAGGTTTAGAATTTAAAGGTGACGATCGGAGTTATGCGGCAGTAGGAATTGGAGGTTTTCAAGAAGGTGGACCTACACCAGTTGCGTTAGCCAGTGCTTATACTGCCTTTACTAATGAGGGCATTCGGTCAAAACCGCGCACTATCCAAAAAGTGGAGAAACGCAATGCTGAAGGGCAATGGGAAGAGGTTCTTCCAAATGATATCCAGCCTAAAGAGGAACGAGTTTTTAAAGTAGAGACTGCACGCCGAGTAAACCGTATCCTGCAAAAAGTTAATACTGATCTAAGAGGGACTGCGCACTATTTACATTTGGCTGGCTCAAGACCTTTTATCGCAAAGACTGGGACGACAAACGGTGATAAGGAATCGACCATTATGTTAGGAACAGCGGAGTCTGGAGCAGGTACAGGACGTATTACGGTAGTTATGTTCCATAGTAAAAAACGTTTGCGTAATGACCGAGATGATAGACGGTTAATTGATTCCAAAGGTGTGGGGTATACAGCGCAAGAAATTATGAATGCGGCACATCATGGCGTACCTATTTATCGTTTTGCGCGTCCGGCCAAAGTCTATGAGACTAAGCCAATCCAAAATCTTTCCCTAGAAGGTGGATATGATGAATTAAACCGCCTAGTACAACTTAGTTGGACAGATCAAGGCCCAGATGTTCGTTTTGAACTGTATGAAAGAGTTAATGGTAAAGCTACCTTGCTAGGTAACTTTGCGCCAGGAAGTACGAGTTATCAAAGTAGACAGCTTTTGCTGCCCGAGGGCGCTCAAGTAGAGTATGTTTTACGAGCGATTGATAATCAAGGTAATAAGCGTGAGGTTCGAAAGAGTGTAGTTATCCCCCCAAAAGATAAGAATTTAGATGATAAATTAGATATTAAGCAAAAAGAGGAAGATAATCCCGATGATTCCAAATTATCAAAGGAAGAACAGGATAACACTAAGGAGAAGCAAAAGCGTCATGGGCGTCATGTAGTGAATCCTAATGGGATGACAGGTCCGGTTGTTCGAAATATGGAAGATTTGAGAAGGGGTGCGGACAATAGAAGAACTAAAAAAAGCGGACGAGAGCGTTGATAAAAAGGTAAAAAAAATAATTAATAAAATATTTTGATTTTTCTGTAAATTGTATGGTCATGCCGGCTTTAATTTTGTACAATTGGGGTATGGCATATTCAATCACACTACGAGTAGCAGTTCTAGATTTTTTGCAGCAAAGAAAAGGAACAGTTGAAGATGCTTGTGACGAATTTGGGATATCTAGACAAACTATCTACAATTGGAAGGAGCTTTTGAAGCAGCAAGGAACTTTAGAAAGAAAACAGCGCAACTATCCGATAAAAATTGATCCACTAAAATTACAAGCATTTGTTGCTAGATATCCTAATGCTTATTTAAAGGAGATTGCACGCGAGTTTAATGTTTCAGTAACGGGTGTATTTTACGCACTAAAAAGAGCAGGCCTTACTTTAGCTCGAGGTTATAAGCGCACTACTGTGACTCAGTAAAATTATGAAAGTAATAAACAAAGGGTATTTTACAAATTAAAAAAATTAAAAGGTACAGAGCTTATCCGTACCTTTTAATTTATGTTTAGTTACCACATTTAGGATTACACCATAGAAACGATCAACGAAAAAGAGCGTTAAAGACAAAGAGAGTACTTTATACTTTATGTAATAAGCTTACGACTGATAGCAGCGAGAGGTTTCTCAGTTTGGTCTTCAGTCTTTTGTTCGTTATAAATAATATTTAAACTAGTCCCGATATTTACGGACCCAGAGTCATTTATTTCGCTAATCTTTATGCATCTAAGCCAAATGTTCATCCTTAAAAATCCTTTAGCCGAAGATTGAAGGGTCGAGAAGAGCGTTCGCGGTAGCACCCTCGATCGCGCGTGCGCAATCACCAGTATTATTGGCACCACCAACAGTGTTGGAAGTACTTTCGGAACCAATATTAATAGTGTTGCCAAAATTAACGGAGGCGGAAGAGGCTACACTAGTTATTTTAATGTTAAAAATGTTATTTATTGTACCCAAGGAGTGCAACCCCTTTTCCTACTCCGCACCTAGGTGTAGAAAATTATAATGTGTTTAAATATAAGGCATTGCGCATTCCTGTTATTTTTTTAAGAAATGAAGCTCAAGTATACCGCGATAATATTTAGTCTGGTTTGCTATTGGCGTAACTTCTGCTCCTAGATTAATCTCTTTTGCTACTTTGCCGGCTGGACGTTCTGTTAAAATTTTTAAATGGTTTGGAAAAAAGCTGGTATTTGTACCGGTAATTTTTAATTTGTTATTATCTACGATTAACCATTTTATTTTTTCAATATTTTTTTGGCCTGGAAGATTAATTAGAACAATGACCTCTTTCGGTGTATGATAGACATCAGCTGGGTAGTGAGAGGATGTTTCTTTATCGTTCTCGATTAGTTCATTAAAGAAGTCTGATCCTAAGAAATTTTTAGCTAAGGTAGCCCATTTGTTTAGTCCAAGCTTTTCAGTTTGCATTCTTTCATAACCTCCTTTATAAGCCGCAGGTTGATAACTTTTAGGATAACTTTATTTTATGCATTCTAGGTACGTGTGGTCCACGGACATAAGGCTATTTTTATTACTAAAAGCATATAATTATTTATAAAAACTATTACCAGCGCTGGGGTGAAATTTTATGAGCAATTATGCTATGATAACAGATATATTAAAGCATTTAATAAAAAAGATTAGTGGGTTAGAACAAGAGCTGCGTAGTTTAACAAGTCAAAATAGAAGCTTATTGCAAAAGTTAGAGAAAGAACGCCCGCTAAACATTGAACAATTGGAGTATAAAATTAACGAGCTTAATATTGATAAGTTGAGTGGTATCTTAAGTTTAGGTCTAACGGCGGAATGTAATGATGTGGCTGTTAAAAAAATTATTGATAAATTTGGCGCTAGCTGCCGCGTAGCAGTTAAACCAGAAGGAGACGAACGTGGACGATAAAAATAATATTTTTTATAGCAAAGCTTTGGAGGTACTAGTGGGTGGGGTAAATAGTCCATCGCGTTCTTTTAAAAAAATGGGCTTAATGGCTCCTTTGTTTATTAGCGAAGCCCGTGATGCTTATCTATGGGATGCCAATGGAAGGCAATATATCGATTATTTAGCAGCTTTTGGCCCAATTATTCTAGGTCATGCCCATCCAAAAGTTACGGAGGCAATCTCTTTTGCCGCGGCTAAAGGCCCTTTGTATGGAGCGCCACATCTTGCGGAAGCTACTTTAGGTGCTATGTTGCAAGAAGCTGTACCAGCGCTTGATAAAGTACGCTTTGTAAATAGTGGGACAGAGGCGGTGATGACAACGGTACGTTTGGCGCGTGCTTTTACTAAACGAACAAAGATTCTTAAGTTTGCAGGCTGTTATCACGGCCATTTTGATTTGGCTTTAATAGAAGCAGGGTCTGGTCCGGCAACTTTAGGTTTAGCTAGTAGTGCAGGCCTTTCTGAACAGTTACTGGCAGAGGTTATAACGATCCCCTTTAATGACGAGCAGGCTTTAGAACAAGTCTTTCGAGCTGAAGGAGAACAGCTTGCCGCAGCGTTGATTGAGCCGATGGTAGGCAATTTTGGAATAGTGGAACCTAAGTCCGGCTTTTTAGCAAAGTTAAATAAGTTAGCTCATCAGTATGGAGCGTTGGTAATTTATGATGAAGTTATTTCGGCTTTTAGGTTTCACTATGGCGCGGCCCAAGATTTATATCAAGTACAGCCAGATTTGACGGCGCTTGGTAAAATTATTGGCGGTGGCTTGCCAATCGGGGCGTATGGTGGACGGGCTGATATTATGTCTTTAATTGCCCCAGAAGGACCTGTCTATCAGGCTGGAACGATGGCCGGAAATCCTTTGTCAATGGCGGCGGGCATTGCTTGCCTAGAGGAATTAAAGCAGCAGAGAGATAAGGGCTATCAACAAATGGCTAACTTTGCTACTGTTCTAAAAACTACGTTAGAGGAGGCAGCAGATCAAAAGCAGCTTCCGCTTGTTGTTAATCAACTAAAGGGAGCTTTTTCTGTGCACTTTACATCGGGTGAGGTAACCAATTATGCCGAAGCAATGCAAGCTGATGACCAATTATTTAACCAGTTCTTTAAGTTGCTTTTAAAAGAGGGTATTTATACTGCTCCTTCTAAATACGAGGCTTGGTTTGTGTCCTTAGCACATACGGAAGAAGACATAGCTAAGACAGCTTTAGCCATTCGGAAGGTTTTAGCTCAAATGAGCAGTTAAGGATTATCCACAGATGAACACCAAGGTGTGGCTGCGGTTTCTGCTGCTGTTTCAAAAGGGTCCAGAGAAATTATTTTATTATAACAGGCGCGAGCCTCTTGATAAAATGGAGCTGTTTGGTCGATTGCTAATGTTATCGTTGGGCTATAGTTATGTTTTTCAAATAGGTCATAAGAAGGTAATGGTACCTTATCATTTTTAGTTCTTCCAATACTTGCTAGTAGCTGACCAGGGAGTGGATTAATCAGTTGCAGGTTGTCATCTACGATTCCGCACAGAGCATAGGCGTGACCTGGTAATATCTGATAAGGAAAACTGGAGTCAATCGAAAATGTTCCTGCTGTAACTATATATGTTTCCAATAATTTTTTTGTAAATTTGCAAATGCGCGTTAGTGCGTATTGCATCATCAGAGTTGCATTATAAGGATCTAATGCTTGAGCTTTTTTTTGAAGTGCTGGTATATCGAAACTAAATACAGCAATGTTATCTAGCAGCCGGTAGAGGGCTGGTTCAATTTTACATGTGGATGAGAGACTATTGCAGGTTCTATCTGGAAAATTAGGGTAATTTATAACTTTTTCGTCTTCTGGTACCCACGGCCTAAAAAAATTATAAGCAGATAGACAATCTGCAAATGGTTCAAATGCTTGTTCTAGTAAATTAAGCCATAATGGAGACAGGTTATGTGGTTCTGCGCGTAGCGGGTCAAAGAGCGGAGCACGTAATTTTGGCAATTTAATGATCAGTAGTTGCTTACTAGGGAAATACTCTATTAGTTCATTCTTATATTGGTCTTCAATAGGAATGGCTATAGGTTCATTTAATTTAACATAGATATTGCCTTGAAGGTCATCATACATTCGCTCTTTAATTATGCTACCATGGCCTAGACAAATCATACTAATAATTATTGCTAGTAAAGCACAATTTCCACGTTGCCCTTGGTTCAGGCTATCTAAATTATAGGGATCGCCCTCAAAGATAGGTGTGAGCGTGTCTGCTGGTAATAATTCGCCTGGTATGGTGTAGATACCAGGTGGTTTTATGGATAAATCAAGCAGGTATTGTAATCCCGTTTGTCCCGTAGCTGGTTGGCTAAAATGAAAGCCGGGAACCATAGCTTGTTCATATTCTACTTTAATAATAGGATTACCTTGGTGCGGATTGCTTTCAGCAGGGGCAGGAGCTGAGATAGGCGCAGATGGCGAGGAAGACGAAAGCGCGTTCGTGTACAACCCAGGGATAAAATTGGTACGCATAGAAACACCTCTATTTTAGTTTTACTGTACTATACGTTTTTTTAGGGTTTTTATACCAGACTAAAAGAACAATATTTAAGGAAAAAGGGCTTGGCTTTTTAGCACCTAAAATATCTTTACTGCATAATATAAGGTATCATTTTATACTTAATCTAAAACTTAGGAAGTGAAGATAAACTATGGAGAAGAAAGCAAAAATCACATCATTTTCACCATCGCTTGGGGAAAGTCCAGAAATAGCTTATATAACCAAGCATTTTCAAGATAAATTGCATACTCCGTGGGAACTTAAGCATTGTTTAGAATGCTGGAAGATACGCCGCGAATGTGAAGGAGCAATGCTAAAGAGTTGGATACAATGTAAATTGTCTGATTGGAAAGCAAGAAAAGCCGAGGCTGAACGTGGGGATCTGGCAGATTGTCACTATGCCGCGCAAAGTAACGAGCGCAGCGAAGAATCGCCACAAGCAGTAGAATCTTCCCGAGAATGGGAAAGTAGTAGATATTAATAAAAG
>JBDKGC010000113.1:0-13339 GCA_039798385.1 Bacillota bacterium | reverse complement strand
CGCAATGTAACTATTGCTACACCTACCATAAGTGCTGCTTGACCAATTGATATGTACATAAGACACCCCCTAAAAAACTAAGAGATTTGATGTTTAACTAGTATACTAAAGCTAATTGGTAGTTACAATCCAATTTTAGTATAAATAACAAATCATTTTAAGGTAGGTTTGCGTAGGTATGAGTAGATTTTCAGGGAGCAGCTATCAGCCCTTTGTTCAGAAATGTTATTTGACAAATTAAACATCTCTCAGGAAAAGAGGCTATTATCTATTAATATTGTAACACTTTTTTCGTGGTTGACGACTTTCCAAAAAGAATAACTACTAATTGGCAAAAGCAGAATAGGATGATTTCTCGTAAAGCACACCTAATCGCAAATAATCTATTGCTGGATGCAAGACAAGTTTTATGTTCTTGCTCCACTTATTCTTAATCTAATTCTTTTTTTAATTTTTCAACATCTGTCACTTCTAAACCTGTTACTCTTGCAATATCGAGCAACTCCATACTACCTTGCTCTAATAAATTTTTTACAAATACTATCTTTGCTTCGACCATACCTTTGGCTATGCCTCTAGCTTCACCTCTAGCTTCACCTCTAGCTTCGCCTCTAGATTCAGCCTCTCTTGCAAATTTTGCTGCTGTAGCCTCATCTCTTAATGCTTTTTCCCGTGCTTTATAAATAGCTCGCGCTTTTCTATCCTGACTTAAAAATTCTAAAGCAGAGATTGCTTTTTTTAACCCCGGTGTCTTCTCAACCAAATCATCCCAGTACTCTTGTTGTTCGCCTTTGATAAAAATCAGCCACCTTTCTAATTCATCTAAGTTATGATTCTTTAACTTTTTTAACTCGATAAAATGTATCTCCTGATCCTCTGTTAACAATCTATAAGTCTTCTCTTCTCGTAACCGGTAAATTGTATGATACTCTGTCTCATTCTTAAATAGATTATAACCTAATATGTTGATTACAATGGTTTTCCTTAAAGTATCGTACTCTTTACTCTCCGTTAGTTGTTCTTGATATAGATCGGCCCAATAATAAAGACTACGTTTTATCATACTACTCTTATCGGTAACCTGCATTTCAATATTAACCTGTTCGCCATCAGGTCCCATAGCTCTAATGTCTAAAATTGATTTTTTATCATCAGATGCATCTTTTTCAAGGTGTGGATCAAGTAGTACTAGCTCTTTAAAACCTAACGGATATGTTTTCTTAACCACTGCATTTAAAAAGTTTAGTAATACTTCATTTTTATTCTCTTCTGAACCAAAAATCCTTTTAAATACAAAATCATTATACGGTTTTAAAAGCTCCATCCGCTCACCGCTTTCCTATACGTGATCCTGTACATGTTAAAATGTTATCATTAGTAAAATGTGATTGCAATCCAATTTTAATAGAAACATATATACATAGTTCCGTATAGGATAAAAAAAAACAGTCTCATACCACGGAAATATAGTAAATTCACACAAAATATTTGACAAATAAATCGTACTAATGTATCAGGTTTATAGTACACGGGATATATATCACTTTAATATCATCATTAGGTGTGGCTGTTTATTATAGGAGGACTTTTTTCATGCATCAACTTATTAAAAAAGAAATTCTGCTTATTCGTAATTATTTTTTTATTGCGTTCACTTTACCTCTTCTTATTTCATCTCTGCGATTGGTTTAAGCTAAGCTTCACATTATTTAAATACCTACAACAGCAGACCGCAACTTATCACCAAGCAGAACAATATTTTGTTATCATCTTGAAAACAAGTGAAATTATATATATTAGTTTGATTGCTATGCTTTTCTATATGGAGCGCGAAGCTGAAGGTTAAGAATGACAAAACCTTCTGGATTGCTTCGTTCCGTGAGCTCGCAATGACGATGGGGAGAAGCAAAATTTTTTACAAAAAAAATTGTATTAATTAAATAGCAGAACGCAAATATGAAATTAGAAGAACGTGTCTCCAAACTAGAAAAATCTTAATTGTCATGGGGGACACGGAGGCTATTAATTATTCTGCTTCGCAGCCGAATATACATGGTGCGAATTATATTGATACGGTAATTTTAAATCAATATGATACGTTTGCGGTAAGAAGTTCAAGTGCTTCAGGTACTCCTACTGTAGCAGTACCGTTAGTTATATTGTAAATTAAATATGAGAAAAAAATGCCGAAGTTATTCAACGAGGCATTTTTATAAATAAATGTATAAATAAGTGGTACTACATATATATTACATTATCTCAAAGATTGTAGAAGTAAGGTAAATGCTCTTTTAGCTTGTGCTAAATTGCTTTGTGCACCTAATGCTCTGTGTGCACTTAATAATTCTTGAATCTCGGTCAAAAGTCTTCTGTCTTCTAATGAGAGGATGATGCCAGGTTGGTTAACTTGGCGAATAATTTCCCATATTGCTTGTGCTAAGTCCTCACCTGCGGCAAAGTGTCCTCTTTGTGCTGTTAATGCAGGGGACTCAAGTGCTTGCTTAAATGATGTTAATAGACTTTTAAAATTTTGTAAAGTATAGGTTAAAGGAGAAGCGGCAGGTGCAGGTGGTAATTCTGCTGGTGTTAGTGCTGGTGGGGGTCCAAACCCAGCGGGAGGGGCTAATGGTGCTGGTGCTGGTCCAAAACCTTCTGGTGTGGTAGGCATATATGAAGCTAATGGTGGTGGGCCAAAACCTGCTGGAGTGCTAGGCATATATGGAGCTAATGGTGGTGGGCCAAAACCTTCTGGAGTGCTAGGCATATATGGAACTAATGGTGGTGGGCCAAAACCTTCTGGAGTGCTAGGCATATATGGAGCTAATGGTGCTGGTCCAAACCCTGGAGAGATTTCAGGAAAGAGTGGCGATTCGGGGGCCGGCATGGGGATCATACTGGGCCTAAACCAGTCGGGGATAGTTGTTAAACTACGAAAAAATTCTCCCATACTGGGAAAAGGAATAAGCGCATTGATAAAAGCATTGAGGGATGTCTTCAGTGGTGTATGTGTTCTACTATATCTTGTATTTGGATTTGCACCAGTAAAGTAGTCACTATTTTTTAGTAAAAGCAAGATCGGACCCAAGATGTCGGCACTTTCTAAAAGTTCATTTAAGGGTAGCTCGCTTGCCTGACTCGCGAGGGTACTAATGATGTCATTGATCTGCTTATCATAGGGACGGATAATATACTTATCTTTATCCACAATATTAGGGTTTACTAATAAACTGATAAACAATTCTAAAAAAGGAACAGAAGTAATATCTGGTCGTAGAGTTTGAAGTGTTTCTGATTCTGGAACGGGCGAAGCCGAAGCAAGTTTTAAAAACGGGTCATAATAATTGTGATACATATAGATTTGCCTCCTTAAGCTGTTAATGCTATTTTATGCCTAAGGTTCTATATATATGTCTTTAAGGTAAACTAAATAAAGATTAAAAGCTGGTATTTTTAACCAATAGCACCCGTTAGTTCCATTTTTATGAGTCGGTTCATCTCGACGGCATATTCCATTGGCAATTCTTTGGTAAAGGGTTCGATAAAGCCGAGAATAATCATTTGTGTCGCCGCTTCTTCCGATAAGCCGCGGCTCATAAGATAAAAAAGTTGTTCAGCACTTACTTTGGAGACTGTAGCCTCATGCTCTAAGTTCACTTGATTATTTTTTACTTCGTTATAAGGAATTGTATCAGAAGCCGAGTTGGGATCTAAAATTAAGGTGTCACATTTGATATTTGCTTTAGAACCAAAGCTTTTGGGCCCGAAGCTGGCTAAGCCCCGATAGGTAACTTTTCCGCCGCCTTTACTTATTGATTTAGAGAGAATGGTCGCGCGACAGTTAGGTGCGAGAGCTAGGACTTTGGCTCCGGCATCTTGATGTTGTCCTTGACCAGCCACTGCGATCGATAGGATATCGGCTTTTGCTCCTGCTCCTTTTAATATGACAGCTGGATATTTCATCGTGATGCGGCTGCCGATATTGCCATCGACCCACTCCATATGTGCGTTTTCATGTGCAATAGCACGTTTTGTGACAAGATTATAAATATTAGGAGCCCAGTTTTGGATCGTTGTATAACGACAGCGGCCGCCATCTTTAACGACAATTTCTACCACAGCGCTGTGCAAGGAAGAGGCAGTATAGCTGGGAGCGGTACAACCTTCGATGTAATGGACAAAGCTATCTTTGTCGACAATAATTAGCGTTCGCTCGAATTGACCCATTTGTTCGGTATTAATCCGGAAGTAAGCTTGCAGCGGAATTTCACAGTTAACACCTGGTGGGACATAAATAAAACTTCCGCCGCTCCAAACAGCACTATTAAGGGCAGCAAATTTATTGTCAGTATGAGGAATAATTTTACCAAAATAGGTTTTAAAAAGATCTGGGTATTTGTGGAGTGCGGTATCTGTATCACAAAAAATGACACCTTGTTTGACTAAGTTTTGTTTTAGATTATGGTAAACAACCTCTGACTCATACTGAGCACAAACGCCTGCTAAATATTTTTTTTCGGCACTTGTTACTCCGAGCTCATCAAAAGTCTCTTTAATATTGCTTGGTACATTTTCCCATTTATCTTTGCGTAAGGCTTTGGGTTTCACATAGTACGTAATTTTAGTAAAGTCTAGCTCGTCTAACACGCCTGGTTTCATTGAAAACCAACAACTGTTTAGCCCGGAAGGCATCGGTTGTGCCCTAAAGTGTTCTAAGGCTTTCAGTCGATAGGCAAGCATCCAGTCTGGCTCTTGTTTTAATTTCGAAATCTTGCGGACTACATCTTCATTTAGACCGCTTTTTATGCGATAGGTAGCAGAATCAGTATTAGACGAACTTTTTTGTTTAGATGAATACGTACGCATGATAAAAACCCCTTCTTATTTAGCTGGGAGGTATTAACCCTTTTTTTAACCCTTCCCATGCTAAAGTGGCACACCTGATGCGTGCTGGAAATTTAGTTACACCTTTTAAGGATTCAATACAATCCATATTAAATTTATTTGTATCTACTTCTTCTCCTTGCATCATCTCCGAGAAGAGATATACTAATTCTAAGGCAGTTTTGAGTGCTAACCCTTTAACTGCTTCGGTCATCATTGAGGCGGAAGCGAGGCTAATGGAACAGCCCTCTCCTGTAAATGTAGCGTCAACAATCTGGTCGTTTTTAATTAATAAGTGAATAAAAATCCGATCGCCGCAATTAGGGTTATTAGTTTCAATTGTAATAGAGCCATGAGCAGGACCTGCTTGGTTGCGGGGGTGTTGGTAATGATCCATAATTACCTGGCGATAGAGGTTATCAATGTTCATACGCTAAAGTACTCCCTTGTATTTTTTAGACCTTGTGTTAGAGCTTCAATATCGGCCTCATTATTATAAAGATAAAAACTAGCACGTGCAGTAGAGGAAGCCCCAAGCCATTTAATGAGTGGTTGCGCACAATGCTGGCCAGCTCGAATTGCAATTCCTTCAGCATCTAAGAAGGTAGCTACATCGTGGGGATGGAGTTTACCTAAGTTAAAGGTGACAAGACCATGGCGATTTTTTTGAGGGCCATAAATTTTTAGCTCTGGTACATGTGCTAAAGCGTCAAGGGCATAGTCCGTTAAGGCGGCATTATGCTCCGCAATATTCTGCATACCAACACTATTTAAATAATCAATTGCGGCTCCTAAGCCAACTACGCCAGCTATGTTAGGCGTGCCTGCTTCAAACTTCCAAGGTATTTCACGCCAAGTAGCGTTATGAAACTCGACTAGGTTATTCATTTCGCCACCAAAATGTTCTGGTTCCATTTTTTCTAGCAGGTCTTTTTTTCCATATAGGACACCTGTTCCGGTAGGACCGCACATTTTGTGACCTGAAAAAAAGAGAAAATCAACATCCAAGTCGTTCACGTCAAGTGGCAGATGAGGTGCACTTTGGGCAGCGTCTACAGCAATGATACCGCCCACGGCGTGAACAAGGTGCGCTAATTCTTTGATGGGGCTAATGGTGCCTAAGACGTTTGAGATATGATGCACGGCTAAAATTTTGGTTTGGGTAGTAATGGCTTGTCGTGCTTTTTCCAGGGAAAGTGATCCATCAGTCTCAAGATCTAGACATTTTAACGTAGCGCCGGTTATTTTAGCTACTTGTTGCCAAGGGATCAAGTTACTATGATGCTCAGCAATTGTAATTAAAAGTTCGTCCCCAGGTTTGAGATTATTGCGACCGTAGCTACAGGCAACTAAATTTAAGGCTGCTGTAGATCCAGAAGTGAAAATAATTTGAGCTGGTGTTTTAGCTTTAATAAATTTAGCAACTTTAGACCGTGCTCCTTCGTACTTTTCGGTGGCAAGCGTGCCGAGGGTATGAATCCCGCGATGGACATTAGAGTTATACTTGCTGTAAAACTCATTCATCGCCTCAATTACCGCGAGCGGTTTTTGCGAGGTGGCAGCGCTATCTAAATAGATGAGACGGCAATTATTTACCGTCTGGTACAGAATCGGAAAATCTTGCGCTATATTCATCCTTAACTTTAACTTCCTTTCTTGCTTTAAGGGCTTATCCTCATCTTTTTTAATAAGGTTTGCGTTAATTTATAGAAAGGTTGGTTTTCTGTCGGCAGCATTGAGGATAAAAAGCCTAAACTTAGTAATCTTTCGGCAGCTATTTTCGATAATCCTCTGGACATAAGATAGTAAAGTTCTGAAGGATCTGGTGCGCCGATACTGGCAGCGTGGGCAGCTTGTACATCTTGTTCATCGATTAATAAAATTGGGTTGATATCACCACGACAGCCGGGATGCAGCAGTAATATTTTACTATCCTGTTCGCCATGCGCCATTGACGAGCCTTTTAAAATTTTAGTTAGACAATTAAGGATAGCATTAGCTTCTTTTGTTAGAACAGCGCGAGCCGAAATATGACTTTTCGTCGCAGGGGCTTGATGCAGCATCTCACAAGTTAGATTGCCTTTTGCCTCCTGCGTACCAAGTGCAGCTAACCGGCAAGAGGAGCTGCTTCCTGGCTCTTCTAAATAAGTAGTGGTGCGAGACAACGTACGGCCTTGACTTAAATTAATAATCGACCAAGCTAAGGTACTATCTTGTTTTAGGTAAGCACAGCGGGAGGAGACGTCAATAGCTGTTGCTGGCAAGTTACTTAACGTAGCTATTTTGACTTGTGCGCCTTGCGCAAGATGTACTTCGGCTAGCGAGTTACTTAGGGTGCAACCTTTGGTACCTATGAGAGTGGTAGTAAGCTCGACCTTACTATCTTGTTCGGCGACGATAATTAAGCGTGAAAAACTAGCTGCTTGTTCCCCTGACAAAAAAAGCAAAGCTTGTAAGGGGGTAGTTATATGTACACCTTTCGGGACATATAAGAGAAAACCACTGGTTGCTAGTGCATGGTGTTGTGATAATAAGCGATCAGGTTTCTGATTGGAGATTGTCCAGTATTTTTTTAAAAGTGGATCGTTAATTGTGCAGGCGCTAGTAAAGTCAAGCCATCGAACACCTTTTTGTTTGAGGTAAGGGTTTAAATATGATTGCAGTAGTTGTCCATTATGTTCGACGAAGATATTTTCTTGGGCAAAGAGCGAGACGAGCTTGGAATGTTCGTGGAGTAAAGGTTGATTCTCTTGTTCTGGCAGTACAAAGTCGTCCCAAGGCCAGTGCACAATATTGGTTTTTTGGGGCTTTGGCCATTCCAGTGTTGAGACGTTTTCTAAATGAGTCATGCGCCAGTCCTGTAGCCACTCTGGTTCGTCTCTTTTTTTCGCATAAGCACGCAAGGCTTTAGCTCTTAACGGTTCTTTTGTCGTATGCTTCAAGCTACGTCTCCCCTTTAAACAAACGCTAACTTGTTAAAAGTTGTGAACCTCCATAACCAGTCCGTTCTAGTTCTAGAGCTAAGCGATAGTCGCCCGATTGCACAATTTTCCCATGCATAAAGAGGTGCACAAAATTTGGTTTAAGGTATTCAAGTAGGCGTTGATAATGAGTAATAATTAGTAATCCTAAGTCCTCATTTAAAATTTTTTGTATGTTGTTAGCTACAATTTTTAGCCCATCAATATCAAGCCCAGAGTCTACTTCGTCTAGGACCGCTATTTGAGGCTCAAGCATTAAGAGTTGCAAAATCTCATTACGCTTTTTTTCGCCGCCCGAGAACCCGTCATTCAAGTAGCGATGAGCAAAGGATTTATCAATGCCTAATTCTTGCATTTTAGTCTCTAACTTTTTTATAAACTTTAGCAATGAGAGGGGTTTTTCATCAGGATGACAGGCATGATAGGCACTGCGCATAAAATCAGCATTAGTGATGCCGCTAATTTCACTCGGGTATTGCATTGCCAAAAAAAGGCCGGCGCGGGCCCGCTCATCTGTATTCATCTCCAGCATATTTTTGCCATTTAAGGTTACAGTACCTTTGGTTACTTGGCAAGTAGGATGTCCCATTAATGCTGAGGCTAAAGTACTTTTTCCGGTCCCATTTGGACCCATGAGTACGTGAATTTCCCCACCCTTAAGCTTTAAGTTGACGCCGCACAAAATTGGCTTTTGATCTATATTTACGTGCAAGTTATCAATAGTTAAACAAGGCATGTCGTCCTCCGACTAATCTTTCGTAAATGAAGGCTTTTTTAGCCTCACTTTATTCCATTGTAGCTAAAAAGTTCAACAAGAGCAAGCAGTAATGGTTGAAGATATTTGGAGATATTTCGAAGCTATTATGTAGGCCTAAGTATAGCCCTTACCGAACTCTTTATTAAATGCGTCATTGCGAAGCGCAGCGACGAAGCAATCTAGGGCTTGTGTTTATACTAGATTGCCGCGGCCTACGGCCTCGAATGACAAGAGAAGCGTAGCATAAGAGACTTATGATGCAGTACTTTTCAAGAGATAGCGCTGTAAAAACTGTTTTTTTACCAAAATAGTGTTAATATGTAAATGTTGCTAGAGGGGGTGTTGTGCTGCAGGATATGCAACTTATATTGTATAGGATTAAATAACCATTCGTATAAAAGGAGTGTTGATGCTTGAAAATCGCTAAAGTATGCAAATTATCGTTCTTAGCCTTTAGCAGTATAGTATTGTTGCCTGTTGTTTGTTATGGTAATGGACCTGGGGAAGAATATCGTCCTTTTAAACAGATCCCCTTTCGTTCTTTATCTAACCCAAAGAAAAAAATCACGCTATCTTCCCGGACAAAATTAGCACCTTTAAGAACTCCTACAGATTACAAATTATGTTTTGTTGGAAAAGGTTCTAAAAAAGATTTTCTGGTATATCACAAAGGACAGGCGGGGTCTGTGCCAACGCGCTCTTGTTATGTAGATTTATTAGAACCTGACAATATTTGGACAGATCGACCTACTACTCTTTACAGTCAGCCTGATCTAAAGAGTTCAGTGGTACGTAAATTGAAAACAGTGCAGCCTTTAATTCCAGAGGATCCTTATCAGTATTCCGATAGCGTAGTGCGATCTTCATCCAAGTCATATTGGCTGCGTTTAAGACCAAGTCTTCTTTGTTCTCATCAGGATAGTTATGTTAAGCTACCAAGGGCTGTTAAAAAAGTTCATTTTGTAGATGATACTTGGAAAACTAAAGATAGTCACCTTGTTCATAGCCAAAGCCAGCCAACAAAAGAGGTGCTTGCTTGTTCACACTATGAGAATGCACTCAAGTCGTGGTGTGATGGGGTGAAAAAAACTACGCCCTGCCTTACTTGTGATGCTTGGCGTGAACAATTATCCTCAGAGCATAAGCACGAATTACGTCAGCTTTTAAGAGACCTAAGAGGACAAAAACGCAAGGCTAATACCAAGGAAAATTTAGCTGAGTACTTATCTATGGTGCATAAAATAAAATATTTTTGGACAAACCATGGAAGCCATTACAATTTTACAGATGAAGCTTCAGAAAGTTCGCTAGATAGCGAGCACGAGGCCTTAGACATGTTAGCTGAGCAACTTGTAGAAGAACCTAGCAATAATCATTTTCCTACTTAGTTTGAGTGGGGGTAAACTAAAGTTTATTATAGCTAGTGCTAGTAGACTAAAAAATTAAGGGAGTAGATAAAATGCGCAAAAGAAAAGTTCTCTTACCTTTAGTAGGATTCTTAACAGTATTACCGGCTGTTCATGCTATGCCGCCAAAATTGGTGGCTAAAAAGCCTCAGGCTGCAGTAGTCAAGAAAGCTGCCCCTGTAGCAAAGAAAGTTGCTCCTGTAGTCAAGAAAGCTGCTCCTGTAGCAAAGAAAGTTGCCCCTTTAGTTGCACCTAAACCTAAGTATGAAGCCCCAACGACGATAACCAAAGCAACCAATGGTACAATTACGACAGTCGCCGGTGGAGTTACCAAGCAAGGAACCGCTTGGTCTGCAAGGTTAATGGAGGCTCGTGATACAGCTCCTTTAACCAAATTTTGTAGTGATTCGAATGTGATGGCTACGTTTGCCGATGGTGGTCGGCAGCCAAATTTGGTAAATAATCGTTGGCAGGGGGCGTGGGGTACACGTGCCCGGAGTAAACAACCTTCAGCTCCGTATGTCGTGCTCGATCAATCGGTAGTTCCGCCACAAGTAGCTGGGGTAATTTGGATTGGAAATGGGGGAAAGGTAGG
The DNA here is from genome assembly GCA_039798385.1 of Bacillota bacterium. Classification (GTDB taxonomy): domain Bacteria; phylum Bacillota; class Bacilli; order Thermoactinomycetales; family Thermoactinomycetaceae; genus JBDKGC01. Next base: position 2,719 of record JBDKGC010000113.1, on the reverse strand, counting down.
TACAGGTGAGTGTGCCTATCTTTATGGCAAACCATTTTGGGGTAAAGGTTTGGCAGGAGCAGCACTTAAGACGTTTACAGATAAAAAAGTAAATCCAGCGCTATACAAACAATATCCAAAAGGGATTGGAGCGACAGCTAGTTTTCGCAACCCAGCCTCGTGGAAAGCGCTTGTAAATGCTGGATTTGGACCTGCGCCAGCTAATGGTGATACGGTAGAGTTCATGCCACCTAGTGCAACCTGGGGTGATACTAAAGAAGGGTGCGCTGCTGTAGAAAAAGATGTAATGAAACATGTAAGTAGCACGAAAAATGATTGCTTGGTGGATAAAAGAACGGGGCTTAAATTTACTGGTACTACAGGCTCTTATAAAGGGACGATTACGACAGACTGGATTAAACGCTCATAAAAAGGGAGTTATGATAGATGAAAAAAACTTGTCTTTTATTTAGTTTACTAAGTATTTTACCAATAACTGCTGCTATGGAGAACCCTGAAGTAGGTAGCAATCGAACTCAAGAAGCGTCAGAAGAGAGTGTTGCCAAACGAGGTCCGGTAGCTCAAGACCCACCGCCAATAGCTTCTAATCAAGCACCAATGGTTACGTATTTAGAAAACGGTACAATGGCTACTTTAGAAGGAGAAACTAAGACTAAAGAACCATTTAAGCTAGAGCTAATGAAAGAAGATAACTTAAGTTCACTTGATAGACGAATTTTTAATAATCCTAAAGTTATGGAGACCTATGGTGAAGGAGTACTAAAACCAGGATTTGGGCAGCGTATGTGGACAAGCCGGTGGTCGGGCAGAGTAAAACAAGGATTGCCAATCGCTCCCTATACTATTTTTGTTAAGGGTGATATAGAACCTGCTGGAGCTGTCTGGTGGGGTATAGGTGAAAAACCAGGCAGTGCTGAGGGAGCATACCTATTAACAGAGGACTATTGGCAAAAAGGTGTCATGGGTGCGCTGATTAAAAGCACTACAGATCCAGTACTTAATCCAAAATTGTATGAACAGTTTTTGGTAATTACAGCCTCGGCTGCCTTGTTTAATCCTGGTTCATGGCGAGCATTGAAAACAGCTGGTTTTCAATCTATGCCAAGTGATCAAGCTTTAACTGTTGTTTGTGCGCCAGCAGCTAGTGCTGATCCGACTTGGATAAATAGTAAAGAAAGCTGTGCCGCTGTTGCGACTGCTCTTTTACCAGCATTGAAAACAAATGGTCTCTATGCCTGGACGGACCAGCATGGCAATCGTTTTACGCTAACAACCAAAGATTACGCAGGACGTATCACAACCTGGTGGAAAAAAACAAAGTAACTAAAATATAAGACTAAAATCTGGGGAGTAGTGCGATGCAGCAAACAACGATAAGAGGCTCTATATAGCAAGACTTCCCTCTCCGACGTGAGCAGAATAATTGATAAAGAATAACCTGTAGCAATAAATAGAAAAACACATTTTAGGCACCAGTTTGTGGTGCCTTTTCTTAGTGTGAATAGCTTGACCGTCACGCCTCTTCTTTGTAGCAAACAACGGGTTGCAGCGCGGGGGTTTTAATGATATAATAGCACTCACAAAGAGAAGGCTTTGGATATTCAAACAACAAACTAGCATAGTGAAGCGGCATTGCATTATGCTGCAAAGTTAATTAAAGAAGGGGGGTGCAGCACCAATTTAACCCAGCGGGTATCAGGGTATTGATGTACTTTTCTGATACCTATAACCCCTAATAACTGCCGTATCTTAGAGCTTTAGATGCATTTAGAGGACCGTGTTACAGATCAAGCTATACTTAGGAAAGTATAAGCTTTATTACGAAGTTTATTATTACGAAAATATTAGAATTTTAAGGAGTAATACGATGCAACAAGTGCAGAAATTACAATTATTATTTCTTGTGTGTGGACTTTCATTTAGTTCCTTGCCTACTTTTGCGGCCGATAATGCTGACTTGGGCAGACCTGCAGCTAACGCGGCTACCAGTTCAGTTGTCTCTTCTAGCAATCCGCCGGTCAAAGAGCAAGATAGTTTAGAGCGCGACACGTTTTCGGGAGGTGGTGAAGGGGAACATCGTCATGATACGTCTGCCAAGAAGCAAGATGGTTTGAATCGAGGCCATTTAGCAAGAGTTCTCCTCTGCCAGGATACTGCTGCCAAAGAGAAACATAGGCTAGAGCCTATGGGAACGGATGAGGGGACTCCATTTAGTAAGCGTCCGCGGCCGGAGCAAAGAAGTGCGGAAACTTACCTTAGTGAGTTAACTCAATCTTTCTTGATAGCAAGAAAACTGTTAGAACTCGCGGTTGAAAAGGCCTACGAGGTTGAAGAGGCCTACGAGGAAGGACAATATGAGACTAAACAGAAAAAAGTCTGCGAAGAGTTACTAGACGCCGGTGCTGATTTTGTAGGTCAGCGTAACGGATATTTAGAATCAAGACGTTTTTTAGATCCAATTTTAAAAGAATACTATGGCAAGCAAGAAAATAAATTGGCTGATAAATTCCCCCTTGCTGAGGCATTCTTATACCTATCTGAGCATCACCCATTTTTTAAGGGAGGTATGGATGTTCCTGAAATTGATGTGCTTTCCTATTGGGCTGATAAAAAAGTTCTTGATACGAGTGACCCTAATAATTGGCGTCTGAAAGAGCCCTATATCCATTTTGAGGACCCGGGTGTTATATACAAATTAAGAAATGATATGGATAAAGAG
>JBDKGC010000112.1:0-27224 GCA_039798385.1 Bacillota bacterium | reverse complement strand
ATATTAAACTAAAGCAAATTATAGAACTAATATACTTTAAACTTTCTGAAGTAATTTCCACACCTCATGCTGACATAACTCTCTATATTGCCCCGTTTGTAGGCTGCCTAAGCTTAAGTTACCTATTTGAAAACGTTTTAAATGGATAACTTCATAACCTATTTTAGCAAACATCCGCCTAATTTGTCGCTTGCGCCCTTCTATTATACCTATTTTTATGGTAGAAGAATACCTTTGCTTAACTAACAATTTCACTATCGCTGGCGCCGTAATGCCATCATCCAGCTCAAGACCCATTCGTAATTGGTTAAGCTGACAAGAGCTAATAGCCCCATTTATGGCAACTACATATTGCTTAAGTACTTTATGGGAAGGATGCGTCAATTTATAAGCTAAGGAGCCCTTGTTAGTCATAATTAATAAACCTTCGGTATTATAATCTAAGCGGCCCACAGGATAAACCCGTTCTTTAATCTCAGCAAAATAGTCAGCAACAGTACGCCTGCCATAACCATCTGCCATACTAGTAAGTGTTTTTAGTGGTTTATAAAATAAAAAAACTCGAATTTTTTCTAATGACACAATCTTCCCATTTAACCGAACAACATCCCGTTTCGGATCAACACTCGTTCCTAATTCACATACTAAAACTCCATTTACAGTAACAGAACTTGTAGTAATCAAGGTTTCACAATAACGCCTTGATCCTACCCCTGCCTGGGCCAAAAACTTTTGCAGCCGCATTATCTTATGCATAGACTGGTAGTCTATTTATTAACCTTACGCGGCTTGGCATAATCGAGCCGCATCCGCACACCATTTATAATACCTCTTTTAAAGACCTCGTAGATAAACAAAGCACTTGCCTCTTTAACCTCAACAAAAACAAAACGGTCATACACGTTTATCCGACCTATATCATGCTTAGCAACACCTGCTTGTTCTTCAAAAGCATTAACAATATCTTGCAAGGATATTTTTTGATTTCTACCAATACTTATGAAAAAACGTACCATACCAGGTCTTGCACCAGTATCATCATATTCAGGGGTAGATGAAAAAACCGTCCCAAACTTTTCTGAAAAGGTTAACTGCAAAACGGCACTCGCTATCTCTTCCCCGGTATAATCTTTACTTAGGCTTTCCACTACTTCTTTAAAAAACTTTTTTTGCTTATTATTAGCTAAAAATTCTCTTACTTTATTCTGCCAATAACTTTTTTGTTTTTGCGCTACATCTTCTAGAGTAGGTAAAACAGCCGCCTTAATTTTTAGGCTAAGCTCCTTTTCAATCTGTTTAAGACGTCTCATCTCTTGTGGGGTAACTAAAGTTAAAGCCTTACCAGTTTTACCAGCACGACCAGTTCTACCAATTCGATGGACATAACTTTCGGACTCTTGCGGAATATCAAAGTTAATAACATGTGAGATCCCTTCAACATCTAAGCCCCGAGAAGCTACATCCGTAGCAATAAGCAAGGTAGTCTTCTCCTGACGGAAAGAGTTCATAACGCGATCGCGCTGTTTTTGAAGCAAATCTCCATGCAAACCACTAGCTAAATAACCTCTTCGTTGCAATGCTTCAGCTAAATCATCCACATTTTTCTTCGTCCGACAAAATATTATACCAAGTGATATCTGCTCATGCTCGACAAGCTTACAGAGCGCATTCATTTTTAAACCAGCTGAAGGCACACGATAATATAGTTGCTCTATTTTGGGTATTGTTACTTCGCCCCGATTAACTGAAATATATTTAGGCTTATGCATATACCGCTGAGCAATATTTCTGATGGCAACAGGCATAGTTGCTGAAAAAAGTAACATTTGTCGCTCACTTGGTAGTTGACGCAAAATTGTTACAATATCGTCAATAAAGCCCATATCGAGCATTTCGTCCGCCTCATCTAAAACAAAACAAGTAACATCACTTGTGCGAATCGTGCGTCTCTTTAAATGATCTAAGACACGACCAGGAGTACCTACAACTAATTGTACACCTTTTTTTAACTTCTGTATTTGCAGGACAATATTTTGCCCACCATACACAGGTAAAATACTAAGCTTTTTGTACTTAGATAAAGACACTAAATCGTTTGTCACCTGCAAAGCTAACTCCCGTGTCGGTGTTAAAATTATCGCCTGCACATTTTTATTTGCTATATCCAATTTTTCTATTATAGGAATACCAAAAGCCGCTGTTTTACCTGTGCCCGTCTGAGCTTGCCCTATTAAATCTAGACTATCCATAGCCTGGGGTATACATTGCAGCTGAATCGGCGTAGGAGCTTTAAACCCCTCCTCATCCAAAGCCTTTAATACTTCTTTACTTAAACTCATTTGCTTAAAACTACACATAAAATACTTACACCCTTCTTTAGAATGCCTAAAACATTCTCAACTTTTGCCCCGTCCGTATCGTGCAACAATTATTATTATTCCTCTAAAAAGCCTTGTTTATACAGAGAATACTATACTTCTGTTTTTATAAAAATAATCTAACCCCGACCAAATGGTGATTAAAACCGCTATCCAAGTTACGATTCCAGCAAATAGATTTGCCAACGGTTCGCTTAAATAAGCGAAGGGAAAATTATTTAACATACTAGAAGCGATAGCCAGAATCTGTACAATAGTCTTGACCTTTCCTAACGTGCTAGCCGCAATTAAGCGTCCTTCTACCGCAGCAATAAGTCTGATACCAGTAACAGCAAATTCTCGACTTATAATAACAATCGCAACCCATGCTGCTAAGAGATGCATATCAACAAGTGAAATCAATGCCGCGGTAATTAACAGCTTGTCAGCCAAGGGATCGAGCAATTTGCCAAGCTTGGTAACAATTCTATTCCGCCTGGCGATATAGCCATCTAGACCATCCGTAATAGCCGCTATCACAAAAACAAGTGTGGCAATAACCTGGCCTAAAGTAGGAGGATGATTTAAACCAATGGACACCTTATCCATGCCAAACTTGCCCAACAAGAAAATCATGACCACAGGAGCTAAAAAAATTCGTACCAGTGTTATTTGATTAGCTAGATTCAAGCAAACCCACTCCTAGAGGAATCACTCGTATTCATAATTGGCTTTTTAAACCATTATATATCGAGATAGCACAACTATTTTCTAGGGTAATATAACAAGCTTCTAACCTTTTATACCACGAGAACTAAAAAAATTATAGCTTTAAGTTATTTCAACCTGCCTACTAGTGTAACGTAGGTTGCGCTCTAGTGTCAAATTGGAAATAAAACTACTTGTATACTTAACACTCAACTTTTGCTTCATACTCAGCTAATGTGATTAAAATTTCCCGCGGTTTACCATTAGAGTAGCCACCTATAATAGCTGACTCCTCCATTAAATCTATCAGCCGTGCAGCTCGAGCATAACCAATCCGTAATTTCCGCTGCAAAAAAGAGACTGATGCAATTTCGTTGTCTAAGACTAAACGAACTGCTTGATCATACAGCTCATCAGTTTGCTCATGCGCCAAAGGCAAAGTTTCACTAGCCTTAGGTATCATCTCCTCTTGATAATTTGCAGTCTGCTGCTGGCAGATATTAGCAATTACAGCTTCTACATCGTTATCAGCTACAAAGGCCCCCTGTACACGCAGTGGTTTAGCTGCCCCTACTGGGAAAAACAACATATCTCCTTGTCCCAGTAATTTTTCTGCTCCGCCCATATCTAAGATAGTTCGGGAATCAACCTGCGAAGAGACCGAAAAAGCAATGCGTGAAGGAATATTAGCTTTAATAACACCTGTAATAATATCTACCGAGGGTCGTTGTGTGGCAATTACCAAGTGAATACCCGCCGCTCTAGCCATCTGTGCCAATCTACAAATTGTATCTTCTACCTCTTGGGCGGCTAGTAACATTAAGTCCGCAAGTTCATCTACAATTACTACAATATAAGGCAACTTCTCCTGTTGATTAAATTCATTAAACCGCTCAATGTCACGCACGCCTTGTTTGGCAAACATTTCATAGCGCTTTTCCATCTCCTTCACAATCTTTTTTAAAACTAAAGCAGCCTTACGCGGATCAGTTACAACTGGTGCTAATAAATGAGGGATACCATTGTACATACTTAGTTCAACCATTTTGGGATCGATCATAATTAACCTAAGCTCACTAGGTGTAGCCTTATATAATAGACTCATAATCATACTATTTATACAGACACTCTTACCTGAACCAGTAGCACCTGCCACTAACAGATGTGGCATCTTCACCAAATTAGCAATGATAGGTTCGCCAGAGATGGAACGTCCTAAAGATATACTTAACTTTGAAGAGGCTCGTTGAAAGGTATCATCCTCTAATAGTTCACGCAAACCAACTGTTGCAACCTGCAAACTTGGTACTTCAATACCAAGGACCGATTTCCCAGGAATAGGAGCCTCAATTCGAATGTCTTTTGCTGCTAGCGCTAGAGCAAGATCATCAGCCAAGCCAACAATCCGACTAACCTTAACACCTGTTTCCGGCTGTACTTCATAACGTGTTACAGCAGGACCACGATGAATATCAGTTACTTTCACCTGTACCCCAAAGCTTTTTAATGTCTTAGCCAAAACTACTGCCTTATCTGCAACATCTTCCTTATGTAAATTTACTTTCTTTTGCACTGTTAACAATTTTAACGAAGGCAAATGATAAACGTCATGCTGTGGGATCTCAGGAAGCGACACCATATTTCCTAAGGGTTGCTCCCCCTTAAAATCATTTGACACCTCCTTTTCTATACACTCTGCAAAGTCGTGAATAACAGGTGCAGTGAAACTCTGAGACTTTAATTCCTGGTCCTCATCTTCATCATTAAGTGTCGCGGCACTCTCTTTACCTACTTTTCTGCGCAGCGCCTTATAATGTTCTTGCCATTTTTCAGTATATAAAGGGGGGACAACGCCTCGTAACCAGCTTAGTATATCACCATAAGAAACACCAGTAATAAGTAACAAGCCGATAAAACCCACTGCAACTAAAATAACAATGGTCCCAACATCATCAAATAAAAACCGCATAGAAGCATACATTGCAGCCCCTAGCATACCACTACCAACCTCAAGTTGTTCGCCGCTACTCCGTTCAGAAAACAATAGCTGCCATGTTGTATCTAAGATACCCCGCCGTTCTCCTACTTGAGAAATCTTTTGCCAAAACAAGTAATGATTGAACGTAAGAATCATTGAAAACAAACAGGTATAGCCAGCATAGCGATCAGACCATAGGGTAGGCCACTTTTGCCAGATTAAGAGATAAACCGCCACAACTACACCTAAACAAGGCAGAGCAATATCAAAAACACCTAAAAAAACACGCGTTAAAAACAACAGACTACGTCCAAGTGCACCACAGTGCGCTATCGTAATTAGCGAAAATGCTAATAAACTAACACCATATAACTGATACCAAACTTCTTGTTTAAGCTTTTTTTTAGACATTTTTCTCACCCTATTAGATTAAAGACAAACTTTATTTATAAACCTACCACACCCTAAGTGATAAACCCTCCTTCTTAGAGAGCTACCTCATAAAAATATTTACAAAAACTTTAGTCTTTGTTCTCATTTTACCAACAAGTTTTTGTCACAATTCATTTTTCTGAAGCATATAACTAGCTAAGATAGCTTCTTAGGCTATTACATTAATTAATCTTTTTTAAAGGGAGTCCACCAAAATGTACTATAATCCGTTATTATATGTGAGCTGGGATGCCGGGCCTATTGCTACGGAATTACAGACTAACACACATCTGTTTTTAATTTATAAGGCTATTGACTTACTACGCTTAAGCTCCCCCTCACCTCTAGTACAGCAAGCCTTAACGGTTATTCAAAAGAATTGGGATCAGCTCGCAGCAGGCTCACGTGATGCTGATGAAAAAATGCAATATAAACAACTAGGAACTTATACGGGCCATTTCTATAACCCCGAAACAGGGCGTTCTTATATACCTTTTGTTGACACCGCTAAGGACTACTTTTTTTATCTACTTAATTTAGCAACCACCTACTGGAATAATTGTGATTTTACACAAGCTACGTATTACCTCGGCTTAGCCTTGCATTTTTTAGCTGATATAGGCATACCCCTACATGCCGTAAATTTTACAGCGATCTCATTACCAATAGGCTTTCACCCCGCAATCGAAACGTTTGTAAAGCAACTTCATTCGCGACTTGCACCTGATGTTAATAGCTTTATCAAACCACCACTTAATACCAACATACAAGACGAGGTGCTGAACCTTGCCTGGTCTTCTCATGACTTAGGACCCCAAATTTTAACTCCAGCATCAAAACAGGCTTACTCCAACAATCAGCCAGAAACATGGCACTCAATAGTTGCAGTTCCTCTTCAGCTAGCAATGAGCAATGCCGTATACAGCATTGCTAGAATCTTAACCCTCTGGTTTACACAAAATCCTGTTCCTCTAACTTGCCAAGTTTAAGATTAAGTTATATGTTTACTGTTGAAACCAATTGCCTGAAAACACTGATTAGAAAGGAGTAAATCACCATTAATAAGGTGGACTGCGCCTTCTAAGTGTAATGGATCGCGCCATAAAGGCATTAGAACATTTGCTTGTCTAAAGTTCAGAATTGCTTCGTCTAAACTATAAGCATTTAAAGCTTGCCAACCAGCTTGATACCTAGCAAAGGCCCGCAAAAAATTGTGTTCGCATTTATCAAGCTGTAAGCCAAAATTCACATAGCCCTTCATAGACCACAATCTACTTTCAAGAGCCAGCCAGATAGGGCGCTCTTCTTCTTGTAAACCTTGCATAATAAATCGTTCGGCTATGCTTAACTCCCCGGTTAATAACATAATCCAAGCTGATAAAAATCGTAAGCGCGGCACATTACCATGTATATCACGTGCTTTTCTTAACCACTCTTTAGCCATGTCTATCTGATTGAGTTGAACTAAGGTCCAGATTAATCCATGATAAGCCTTTAAATTGTTAACATCTAAATCTAGCAAAAATCGATACCAATAATAAGCTTGTTCAAAGTTGCCCATCTCTTCATAGTCATAGGCTAATTGCTCAATTATTTGCAAACTAAACTGCCTGTCATAAGCAGCTTTTCGCCATCTCTTCACGCCTTCCCACTTAGCCTGCAGCCGAGCAATCTCGGCCAAAAAATTCATTGTCTCAAAACAACCGGCTTCTTTCTGCAAAACAAGTCTAAAATATTTATCGGCTTCGTTATATTCATTTAGAATATAATGTGAGAGTGCCAAATTAAATAGAGCTTCTTTTGATGGCACTCTAACAAGCTGTAGCTCTTTGCTAAAACATGCTTTTGCTTGACTATAGTTTTTTTCATTTAGCGCGATGCACCCCAATAGATGGTACGCAACAGGTTCAAACTTGGTTGATAATAAAAAATTTAGTTCTTTTTTTGCTTCTAAATATTTCACCTGATAAAATAAAGCTAATGCTAAATATATGCGGCCCAAATAAAAACCAGGGTTTCTGTGTAATAAGTCCCTTAACTGTTCCGCCGCCTGGGGCCATAACCCAAGTGTTAAATACCCCATACCGCTTCTAAATTTATTAAATTCTAGCACTGATAAACTAATTTCCTCTATTTTGTTTCCTGCTAGTTTTGTTGCTTCTTTTTTTTGCAGCTGCTCACCTTCCATATATTTAATACAGGCCTGCCAATATATTTTCCACTTATCCCGTTCCTGTTCCGTACAGTCAGCCAAATCAAGTTTCAGAGCTGCTAACACACTATTTAAAATTTTTAACAATTCTTTTGAAAGCACCTTTCCCCATCCCACCTTTTATTATTGATGTTGCTCCCATAAGCCAGCTTCTTTTAACATGCATTCAATATAAGCCCCGAACCCTTGGGTCGGATCATTTACTAAAACATGTGTTACGGCACCTATTAAATGCCCATTTTGGATAATAGGACTACCACTCATCCCCTGCACAATCCCACCCGTCTTTTTAAGCAGTATGGGATCAGTCACTTTAATTGTTAAACCTTTGGAAGTCATTTTTTTGGCGGGTGACGTTTCAACTATTTCTATATCAAACTCCTCTACTTTATTCCCTTCCACTACGGTTCGAATTATGGCTGGTCCGACCTTTACATCCTTAGTACTACCAATTGGTAATGGCTGTTGCTCATCCTGATCAAAACAATTACTTCGAATCGATCCAAAAATACCAAAGGGTGTATTTTTGGTAATTGAGCCAACTGTTTTACCTTCCTCTACAAACAACCCCTTTTTTTCGCCAGGATCGCCAATTTTACTCTTTTCAATCTCATTAATATTAGAACGAACGATCTGTCCTTCACCAACCGTTAAAGTTTTATTCGTTGAGACATCCTTGACATCATGTCCTAAAGCACCAAAAATTTCATGTTCGTTATCAATAAAAGTTAGTGTACCAATTCCCATGGCCGTATTCCGTAAATAAAGCCCTAGTTGATGCGCATGGTCCACAAGATTATAAACAGGTTGAACTACCACTTCATACACTGCTTGATTCCGGATAAACGTGATTTTTAAGCTAGCTTGTTCCTTACCAGCTTTATTTACAGCTAAAAGGAATTCTTGAATACTTTTTAAGGGTTTATCATCTATTTTAATTAATGTATCGCCAACCTTAATCGAGTTAACCACCGGAGAAACATGACCTTTATCAGTATCAAGTCGATGATAACCGACAACCATTAACCCTTCGGAACGCATCTTAACCCCAATCGATTGACCACCCGGAACAACGTATGCTGCCGCTAAAATTGTTTTATTTAGAATCAGAAAAAAACAAAGATTTAAAACCAACTTTAGCCACAGCAGCCTTGATTTTTTATTTTTTTTTAACATAAAACGCTCCTTTCAAAAATAGTTTGTTCGATCAGGAGCGTTTTTATTCATCGTTAATTTTTTTATTTTTATTTAACAACCAGAAGTGCTAATACCTAAGGAGTAGAAAAAATTTCCTTTAACAGCTGCAGATTCCCCACCAGAGTCTGATGCGATGGCAGTAAGTGTAATTTTATCAAATGGGCTTGAGATTAAAAAAGTATGAGCGTGACCATTTTGAATTGTAATTCCATCTGGTGCACAATCAAGTTGTACTGGTGTACCAAGATAAAAAAGTGCCATCAAAATACGACTATTATTATCGCGTTCATATTCGTGGTTTATAGTAATTACGCCACAATAAACTTTAAAATTACAACTTGTAGATGGTGATTGCTGCTGCTGACTAAAATTTTTCACAGTACTTAAACAACAATTTTCAAAAATTGTCTTAGTTGCCCCTAAAGGTAATTCAAAAAAACCGGCATCTGCATCATATGGCGTTCTAAAAACCACCAACTCCGACATTAATAGTTCCTCCTTACTTACTTTAAGATGTACCTACAGCAACAGTAATATGATAACGCCCTTTGACTGTAGTAGGAGTATCTTTAGTCGCGGGAATATAAGAATAAAATTCAATTTTGTCAAAGGGCATTGATAACGTTACTATTTTTGCTTGTGCTGGTAAAACTGACAGATTATTCTGTGTACAGTCCAGCCGAATTGGTTGCCCATTATAAAAAAAACGTATTCTGCACTCAATTGGACCGTCAGCTTCTTCAAGAGTTAATGCCAATAAGCCACAATAAATTTTTAACCGGCAAAAAGAACTACATCTTGCCAAAATAGCTTGATCAGATGCTCCGCAACAACTAGTAAAAATGGTTTTAGTTTCGCGCCCTGTCAAGGTAAACCATCCCGCAAACTCAGTGGTAGAATTAGGCCAAATATCCCCTGTCTTAAAAACAGCTAATGACATATAAGCTTTCCCTCTCTAACCTATAAGCACTTATCATATTTTAAAAACCTTACTTTTTAGCATATTACTCTAAGTGTAAGATTATGACTAAAGTCTTAGCTTTCATTCTGTTTATCTTTAGCTGTTAAGATAATTTGTATTTCATTGCGCGTCGTATAGGTCACCCAATCAACAACACGCTTAACTTTAACCACCTGCGGCTCACCGCATAGCTTCTGTAAAGCAGACGCTTCCGGTCCCGGTGCCAAAGGGTTTAACTTAATGGTTTGGCTCGGAGCAGTATAATTAGGATCATCAGTATAGACCGCCGTGGCATAAGTTTGGTTTGAGATAGGAACATTTTTAATATTGATAGTAGCGCTGCCAACCACCACATAGTTGCCAGCTACTTCATTTTCAGCTGCTGCTAACTTTGACATTGGAGTAGTAATACATGTGACACCTTGTGTTTGATAAAAACAATCACCGGTTATCTGATCCCAAAGATAGACCTGCACCACACCAGTTGCGCAGGTTATGTTATCACTGGCAAAGGCATATAAGGTAACAGACACAGTCTCTAACCCTGTTGTTTGTGTAGTAGAAGAACAGACAGGGCAATTTAAATAAAGATTTGGCTGCTTGTTAGTTATATCACTAACGGCCATATATTGACCACTAAGCGCAACCTGTGCTCCATACGAATTTGTTGCTACACCGGTAGGATTAATTTTCAAAGACTCCGACGAAATACCCGTTGCACTAATGCGGAACAATATAACCTGGGGTACGGAACTAACCGAACCAACAAGAGCTGTAGCATTGGCCGTATTAACATCAACGCTTACACCATATTGCGTAGGCACAGTAGCAGGAATAAGATCGGTCGCAGTACTATACGTTATCGTCGATGATGAAGCAGTACTCGAACCTACAGTTAAAGTATATAACTTGGCTTTTTTTGCTGTCGGATCGCCAATAATTAATAACCCAGCTGAACTAGACGACATATCTACCGCTACAGCGCTCCACTTTCCGCTGATGGTAATTGTCGTATTTGGCTGATATCCATTTGTTGGTTGGGAAGCAGTAGCCCAATAGTTTTTATTGTAAAGATAAACATATCCTGAACCTGACACCGCAGTAAGCGCTGTCTTACTTAAACTAAGATCCTGAACCCCAGCCTCTAATGAATTAGTAAGAAACCTTTTGGTACTAACAGGACTGGTCTCAGTCGTTGGATTATTATATTGAGCAACATAAAAATACGGAGATGTTTTAGAAGCATATGCCACAGTGAAATTAGTTGCCTCAAATGCAATATCGACGGCGCTAGCACCACCTGCCACCGCAATTGTATCAATATATGTAACATCGGTATTGACACCATTAGATAGATAAACTTCAACCCCGCTGATCGTAGCTAAAGCAAAATAAGCACCACCAACAGCCACAGTATTTATGGTATTAGTAGTCTCACGCGTAATAAGTCTTGGAGCCTCATTTGTAGTAGTTGCACCCCATGTCGCATTGAACCACCCAGGTGTACTTGAATTAGTATAATAATAATAAAGAAAAACCTTTTGGTCAGTAGTGGCTAATAAGTAAGCATTGCTCATATTAGTAGCCGATACCGCAATACATTTTGTATAACCTGCAACTGGTGACGATGTGAAGGTAGGAGCATTGCCCCCCATTATACTTTTTGATAAAACTGGCATTTTTAAAACACCTCTCAACCTAGGGCAAATATTATACTGTAGCATATGTCACTGGTGGGCTAAAGGTTATAGATCCCAGCCTATTTTTAACCACTTGCCCATCTATCACAGCCAGGACTATAATAGATTAAAAGAAGTAGTTTTTAAGGGGACGTATCTAATGCAGAAAGTAAACATTAAAGAAGAGCCAACCAAACGTGAAGAACGTGTGCTTCTTAAATGGCACACGGACCAGACCTTTGCCAAATCAACTGCAAACCGCAAAGACCAGCAGCCATTTATTTTTTATGATGGTCCTCCTGGACCAAATGGCGAACCACATATTGGTCATCTCTTAGGTCGAGTCCTAAAAGATGTTATCTGCCGCTCCAAGACCATGGCCGGCTATTACGTCCCGCGTAAGGCTGGATGGGATACACATGGCTTGCCGATTGAGCTTGGCGTCGCGAAAGAACTTGGACTACAGGGCACCAAAGAGATTGAAGCCTATGGTGTTGCCAGTTTTATTAAAAAATGCCGCGAAAGCGTCTTTCGGTATGAGCAAAAGTGGCGCCTGATGACTGAAAAAATAGGATACTGGATTGATCTAGAAACCCCATATCTAACATTTGATAATGGTTATATTGAAAAAGTGTGGCAAATCTTAGCACATGCCCATGAAAAAGGTTTACTTACCCGCGGACATCGCATCAGCCCCTATTGCCCCAGTTGTGAAACTACCCTTAGTTCACATGAAGTAGCACAGGGATATAAAGAGGTGACAGACCTAAGCCTGATCGCTAAATTTATTAATCCCGAAAATCATGAGATCTTTTTGGCCTGGACCACTACACCTTGGACGCTACCGGCCAATGTAGCGCTTGCTGTTAATCCTAGCCTAACCTATGCCCGCCTTCGCTTTGAAAATCAAACCTATATTGTGGCAAAAGAACTGGCGCCAAAAATCTTTAAAGGTAGTTTTGACGTCCTTTCGCTGCATAGTGGTAAAGAATTGGTGGGCCAAAAATATCAGCCGCTCTTTTCTTTTAAACCGATCACAAATGGGTATTATATTGTCGGCGCCGACTTTGTAAGCGCCGATGAAGGTACTGGAATTGTACACCTGGCACCTAATCATGGGGAGGATGATTATCAAACCGCTAAACTGTTTAACTTATCACTCTTAAACTTAGTAGATACTAAAGGCTGTTATACCAAAGAGGTAACACCCTGGGCCGGTCGTTTCGTTAAAGAGTGTGACGTCGATATTATTAAAGACCTAGCACACCGCAAGTTATTATTTAGCAAAGAACGCTTTACGCATAGTTATCCCTTTTGCTGGCGTTGCAGTTCTCCGCTGCTTTACTATGCCATTGAAAGTTGGTTTATTAAAACAACGGCCTTTAAAAAAGAGCTGCTAGCTAATAATAAGCTTATAACCTGGCACCCCGACCATCTACGAGATGGACGCTTTGGTAATTTTTTAGAAAACGTTATTGATTGGAATATCAGCCGCAATCGGTACTTTGGCACACCACTGAACGTCTGGATCTGTGAAGAATGTAAAGCTGAGTATACACCTAAAAACCTAAACGACTTAAAAAGCCGGGCAATCTCGACCTTAGATAAGCTTGATTTGCATAAACCATATATTGATGATGTCTATTTAACCTGCCAGGAGTGCAGAGGAAAAATGATTCGGACCAAAGAGGTAATTGACGTTTGGTTTGATGCCGGCTCCATGCCCTTTGCCCAGCATTACAATACAACACCCAAGCCCCTAAGCGCCACTTTCCCAGCCGACATAATCTGTGAAGGGATTGATCAAACGCGCGGCTGGTTCTACACCTTACTTGTCATCGCAACCCTCTATACAGGTAAGACCTCCTTTAAACAAGCGCTAGCTACCGGGCATATTTTAGATCCAAAAGGACAGAAGATGTCTAAGAGTAAAGGTAACATAATTGATCCTGAAGAACTGCTTAAAAAATACGGAGCTGACGCCTTACGTTGGGCCTTATTAGTCGATAGCGCACCCTGGCGTAGTAAACCTTTTAGCGCTACTATGGTAAGTGAAGCAAAATCAAAAATGATTGATACATTGCAAAATGTACACGCCTTTTTTGTCATGTACGCGCTGTTAGATAATTACCAACCTACTCCACTCACATCTACCCCAAATAATCTTCTTGATCAATGGATACTTTCCCGGCTAACCAGCACGATCATTGCTGTCCAGAAAGAAAGTGCTACCTATAATTTTTCGAAACCAACTCGTAACTTACAAACATTTGTAGACGAACTAAGCAACTGGTATGTACGACGTTCACGTGACCGCTTTTGGGGTAACGACCAATCTCAAGATAAACAAGAGGCTTATGACACCTTGTACCACGTCTTAACTACCGTCTGTCAACTGGCAGCCCCTTTCATTCCCTTTCTAACTGAAGACATCTATGCTAATTTGAAAAAAGGTGCTAGTGTGCACTTAACTAACTATCCTGAAGCTAAAGAAACATTAATTGATAAACAATTAGAGACAGAGATGGCTCTAGTACGGCAAATAGTAGAATTAGGCCATAAGCTTCGCAATCAAACGGGCATTCGCACTCGCCAACCATTAGCTGAGCTAATAATTGCTACACCATCTCTAGCCATTAGCCCTTACTTTACACTAATTAAGGAAGAGTTGAATGTAAAAAAGATCACACTTACTAAAGATTTTCATCACCTGGTTGACTACTCTGCTAATTTAAACCTTAAAGTAGCGGGACCAAAATTTGGTGCACAGATACAAGAACTAAAAACATTTTTAAAAGATAACAAAGAAGCTGGAAAAACGTTAGCACTCAGCAAACAATTGGAGTTTACATCTAAAACAGGAGCCACGCTAACACTTACTAACGACGTGGTCTTATTAACACATCAACCAAAACAGGGATATGTCTTAACAGAAGCAGATCAACTTGTACTTGTACTTGATACCAAGCTTAGTCCTGCTTTACAAGAGGAAGGTTTAGCTCGCGAAGCAATTCGCATCATTCAAAACTATCGCAAAGAACTCAACCTGCCAATTGATAAACGGATCACCTTAGTAATCGATGCCAAACAAGAGCTTAAAACGGCACTGACAAATTTCCAATCATTAATTGCTAGCAATGTCCTTTTAAAAGATCTTTTATTTGAGCAGCATGTTGAAATGAAAGAAATCGCTTTAAATGATACGCACAGTTGTCGCATTGCTATTTTATAAAGCGTCTGCTCTTTTAGGTAGGTGCTTTACTTGTTTTTTTAATAAGCCACCCGAACAACCATTACCAACGTATATAGCCTTAGCATACGCTAAAGCTATATATTATTTTTATCAGGAAGGACAAACGACTAAAAATGAAAGAACGCCCAAAAGGTCTTTATCTAAGTTCAACAGATAAATTAAACCCGTCAAAAATAACTAAACCAAAAGTAAAGAAACCTCGCAGAAAAATTATTGCCTCTGAAAAAAACCTTATTAGAGAATTAGGTTTAAATAAAGCATTAAATATGTCAGCTCCAGTTCTCAATATGTCCTCGAGCAAAATAGCTAAGTTAATGAGTAAATTTGTGAATTTAAGATCAGCCATCAGACAGATGAGTTCGTCAGTCCAACAAGTAGAAAAGTGGTTAGATAATAGTTACAATATGTTTCAAATAGCACAATTAGTAGCCAAAAATGCCAAAGGTAAAGTTAAATTAGCAGCACAAGGTGACGAGAGTATCCTGTCTAATATTGCTAAAACAACTGCACCAGCTAAGAAAAATTTTTTATTGCCACTTTTGAAAACTATTAACATTAGCACTGTGCTTAAAATGTTACAAACTCCTTTGGTCCAAAGGATGCTCGGGAAAGTATTAGCAAAACAACAAGAGAAATCTATATTTTAAAAATTAGAGTCCGAACATTATTTGACACGTTTGCAGCTGCTATACTATAGTGAGAGGTGCTATAATTTTTAAAAGGAGGCCCCCTCTCTTCAACAAAACTAACACTACGAAGCACTCTTTAACTACTTTCCTTTTCAGTTTACTGCACACAAGGTTTCACTGGTATATCCTAAGCTACTTAATTTTAGCAATCGTGTTTGCCATAATTGACATCTCTTATCTCGAATCCTTACGGCGCTTACTCCAAAGTTTACCCAAGATTACTGAGACATTTGGTGCACAATTAGGGCTCTTTTTGCTACTAAGCTTTCTCCACGACGGCTTACCTTTTACTCAGGCAATGCTAAACGCGTATTTTACACCGCGCCTGCGCACCGCGGTCGTACTAGCCACCTATAAAAATTTGGCCAGATGTTGGTTAGAGTGGTTTGACCAACATTTAGCGGGCCAACAAGCTGTAAAGCTAACTGATTTACAAAATGCAATTTACACCTTGCTTATTCAGTTCCCACGGCTGTTAACGCCACTCTTTAAAATTTTATTCTATCTTGGTTATATAACGCTAGTTAGTGGGCTCGTTGGCTATACCGGATTGATTACTTTCGCTTTCTACGCTTTGATTACATGGTTTTTTTTACATAAGCAATTTCCACTAGAGCAAAAAGCAGCTTTACTCCGGCAAAACATTGGTGGCCTGATTACTGATGCCTTAACTAATATCTTTCAGCTAAAAATAAGTAGCAGCATCGATACACATTTAACTCAAAACTTTACGCCAGCTTTAAAAAACTGGCAACACAGTATGAAAAAAGCTAACTATTGGCAAAGCTTTAGCATCTATGTTACCGAACTACTCGCACTAGCGATTTACTTCATCCCTCAAATAGTTTTAGCTGCTTATCTCTTTAGCAGACAAGAACTAAGTATCGATAAATTCCTCATTATCATCTTTGCGGCGCATCACATTCCTGCGCAATTAAAATTAATCTATTTTAATTTGTTTATATTCTTTTTTCCACAATTAGCAATTGCAAAAAGCAGTTTTCATTATGTAACTACGGCCCCGATTGAGTTCCCTGATTATACAGCACCAAACTTATTTGTGCCGCGCGGAGAAATTATTTATCAAAATGTGACTTGTCGCTATCTAAATGGTCCTCCTATCTTAAAAAACTTCTCCTTAACCATTAAAGCTTATGAAAAAGTAGGGCTGATAGGTTCCTCAGGTACAGGTAAAACAACAATTACACGTGCTTTATTACACTACTTTCCACTTGTAACTGGAAAGATTTTGATTGACAAGCAGGACCTAAACAGTGTCAATCCAGATTCAGTGCGCCAACAAATTGCACTAGTCCCCCAAAATATTAGATTTCTACAATTAAGCGTTTATCAAACGCTGCAATTAATTAAACCAACTGCCTCACGCACCGAAATTTATGATGCTTGCAAGCTTGCCTGTATTCACTCCAGCTTAATTAGATTACCACAGGGCTATGATACCACTTTAGGCCAACATGGCGCCTGCTTAAGTAGTGGCCAAAAACAACGTTTAGCCTTAGCTTGTGCTTTTCTAAAACAGGCTCCTATTTTAATATTAGACGAATTTTATTCGGCCATTGATTACGAAACGGTGCAATTGCTAGAAAAAAACCTTGATCTTTATTTTAAAAAGCATCCTACAACAGCCTTTATCATTACAAATCAAACATCATTACTACAAAAATTGGACAAAATAGTCTTACTACACCAGGGAGTAATTGCCGCGAGCGGTACCCACTCCGAACTCGAACACAGCTCCCAACTCTACCGCAATTTAGTTATGTAACCTTACTTGGCTTAATTATGTTGCGCGCCTGCACTTCTTTTATATTATATAATTTTTTTTTAACAGTCTTAAAAAAATGACCTTCGTTTGGTTTTGCAAGTAGCGTTCGATATTTACTACGAAAAATAACGATCTTATCCCCAGGATAAACAGGGTACTCCACCTGACCATCCACTACAAGAAATAAATTATGACTAGCATTTCCAATCTGCAGCATAATCAACACTTCACTTGGCAAAACTATGGGCCGCAGCGCTAAAACTTGTGAGGATATCGGTGTCAGCAAGAACAAGTCAAGTTCCGGTGCGATTAAAGGGCCATTACAAGAGAGCGAGTATGCTGTAGAACCAGTCGGGGTTGCAATAATAACTCCATCGCCTGCATATTCACCTAGCTGCTCCTGGTCCACTATCACTTTACACTTAGTCATCCGGCCTAAAGGGCCTTTAACTAAACATATATCGTTTAAAGCTGCTGGAAGTAAAAGAGCCTCACCACCATTACGTTCTATTTTACCTGTAAGCATCATACGTCGCTCTAACGAAAATTTACGTTTAAGAATCAAATCTGCTAGGAGACTGTCTAATTGAGCCGGTTCCGCAGCTGCTAAAAAACCTACCTGGCCGAGATTAATTGCTATCATCGGGACTTCATATTGAGCAAAATGCCTTGCCGCATAAAGTAGCGTCCCATCACCCCCAAAAACACAAATAATTTTAATCTCTACCATTACCTCTTTAGAGGTATGCTCATTTAATTTCGTATATCGTACACCGCTCATTTTTAATTTATTTATGAAGATAGCTGCTGTTTTTTTGGCGCTAGTTTTATATTTATTATAAAGAATCCCAACCAAGTGCTAAGCCCCCTTATTACAGATATTACAATTTATTACGACAAACGTTGCTGCCATGAAATAATTAAAATGAGCACTCCTACCGCCAAACCAGCTAAAAAAAAGCTCCACTCTTTTTTATAGCCTGACCCTTCTAATCCAGTTGGATTCATCTTTATCTTAAAAAGGCGCAGTGATAAATCACGGCTTATATATATAATGCCCTCCGGACGATATGTTAAGTAATGCGCCAACAAAAAATCACGTAAAAATGCTCCTGAATACTTAATCTGCCGCTGCTCTCGAGCTATAAAGACCAGGTATACCTTACCCTCTTTCTTTACAACATAATCCGTGTACAGGCGGCTTTTATACTCATCCTCATCACTAGTAATGGTCAATGGTACCTTGCACTTCTCGGCTATAAAATGATACCCTTCCCCTTTTAAGTATTTTGCAATCGAACCTTTCACTTTTATTTGTTTTTGGGGTTTTTTAAGTAGCCAACGAAAAAATTTGGTAAATGAAATCCATTTATTAAGCACCAAGCCACCTACTAAAAGACTGACTAATCCGGTTACTAAATTTTCCGCTCTACTTGGCAACTTTCATACCCACCCTCATTTTGAAAAATAGCGATGTGCCTCGCATACCGTTTGCTCAATATCAAGTACTGGCCAAAAATTTGACTCTTCCGCATGAAAAAAAAGCGCAATAAACTCTATATTTCCTCTGCGACCACCACGAATAGGTGAGTAATCAATAGCGCTGCAAGCTAATTTGGCCACTCTAGCTATATTTAACACCTTCTCTAAAACGGTCTTATGAACCTCAGGGCACTTAACGACCCCACGCTTTCCTATTTCACTGCGACCAGCTTCGAACTGTGGTTTTATTAAAACAATACTAAAGCCCTGTGGTGCTAACAGGGACTTCACATGCTCAAACATTTTACAGACAGATACAAACGACAGATCTAAAACCACTACATTTGGTAGACCAAATGTTAACTGCTGTGCTGAAAGCTGTAAAAAGTTGCACCGTTCCATTGCTATAACGCGTTTATCCTGTCTTAACTTCCAGGCTAGCTGGGCATAACCTATTTCCACTGCATAGACTAACTGTGCTCCATGCTGCAGCAGACAATCAGTAAACCCCCCAGTAGATGCACCTATATCGAGACCAATGGCACCATTAACATTCCGATTAAAAACTTTTAAAGCTTTTTCTAGTTTAAGACCCCCACGACTAACATAGGGATGCAGCTGTCTTCTTAGCTCAAGTGGAACTTCGGTCCCTACTCTCGTGCCAGGCTTATCAATCCGTTTCTCCTCTGTGTAAACCAAACCGGCCATAATTGAACGGGCTGCTTGCTCGCGGCTTTCACAAAGACCACGTTGAACCAGCAATAGATCTACTCTTTCTTTAGCCACTTTTTACTCCTAAACTTTAGATAATCCCCAAGGCTTGTCCCGTTCGCTCAAATACATGTAAACAAAAAGCTAAATCTTCCTTTGAATGCAGCGCTGTAACAATCGTGCGGATCCGCGCTCGACCCTTCGGCACCGTGGGGAAGTAAATACCTTGCGCATAAACTCCTGCCCCTAGCAGTAGATCCGAAAACTGCATTGCTAACGAATCTTCCTCTAACATAATAGGCGTAATCGGTGTTTGGCCCGGCCCAATATTAAAACCTAAATTTTTTAATCCCGATTTAAAAAAATTAGTATTTTTCCATAACTGATCAATTAATTGCGGCTCCTGCAACAAGACATCTAAAGCTGCATCACATGCAGCAATAACTCCTGGAGGCTGCGATGTACTAAAAAGAAACGGACGCGCACGTTGACTTAAATAATCTATTAAAACCTTTGGTCCAGCAACATAACCACCTACCACACCAATCGCCTTTGAAAGCGTACCTACTTGAATCGGCACCTGACCATGTAAAGAAAAATAATCAACAGAACCCCTACCATTCCTACCCAACACACCACTAGCATGGGCATCATCAACCATCACAGTAGCCTTATATTTTTTTGCTAATTTTACTATCTCGGGTAATAAAGCAATGTCACCATCCATACTAAAAACACCATCAGTCACAATTAACCTGCCGTCACTTTCTGTACTATCGGCTAAGGCTTCTTCAAGTGCTTTCATATCACTATGTTTGTAAATATAGCGTTTTGCTTTCGTCAAACGTATCCCATCAATAATGCTAGCATGATTTAATTCATCACTAAACACAGCATCATCTTTTGTGAGCAGCGAAGTTAAAACTGCTAAGTTTGCTGTAAAACCCGATTGAAAAGTTAAAGCCGCTTCAGTCTCCTTAAACGCTGCTAACCTTTGCTCATACGCTTTATGCAACGCTAAGTTGCCAGCAATAGTTCGTACTGAACCTGTTCCAACTCCCCACTTAGCTGTCGCTACTGCTGCTGCTTTTTTTAATCGGGGATGACTTGTTAAACCCAAGTAGTTGTTAGAAGATAATTGTACTACCTCCCGACCACCAATGCTTACACGCGAAGATTGTGCTGAACTTATTACTGTTAAAGGACGATAAGCCTTTTCATTGTGCCACTTTTCTATTTCATCATTTAGCCGCGCAAAAAAGGACACGCATAATCCCCCTATTCTTTTTAAAATTCTAACAATATTTTACCACAATTACCTTTTTCCATTAAAGCAAACGCCTCTTCATATCTATCCCAAGTAAACCTATGTGTAATAACTTTATCTAAATCAACCAGACCACTCTTTAATAAATTTGACGTCTGCTCCCATGTTTTATACATCAAACGACCAATGATTCCTTGCACTACTATCCCTTTAAAAATAATATCATTTGTTAAGTCGATTGTAACCGGTTTAACCGGTAAACCCACCAGTAAAATTTTTCCGCCAGGACGGACATACTTGCCGATCTCCGCTATCACCCGGTCATTGCCAGACATCTCCAGCAAGATATCAACCCCAAGCCCTGCTGTTAAATCAGCTATTTCACGCTCCGGATTACACTCTCCAGGCGAAATAGTAAAATTGGCACCCATCTTACGTGCTAGCTCTAAACGTTCCGGATGTGGCTCCACAGCAATAATCGACTGTGCACCCATAGCCCTCGCAACTAAAATCGAAAGCAAGCCTAATGGACCACAACCAATTACCGCTACTGTTCTCCCTGCAACTTGTTGGGAAAACAAGGCATGAACGGCATTACCCATTGGCTCCATTAGTGGCGCCCAAGTTAATGGTATCTTTTCATCAAGTCGCCAAAGATTGGCCTCGGGTAATTTAATATATTCCGCAAAACAACCAGCACAGTCTACACCAATAATCTTTGTCTCATGACACAAATGGCCATTACCAGTCCGACAGGCTAAACATTTATTACAAACGATATGAGTCTCAGCAGCAACAAAGTCCCCCACACAAACAGAGCTTACCTGCTTGCCAACAGCAACAACCTCCCCGCCCATTTCATGCCCAACAATATAGGGCGGCCTTGTCCGACCAGCAGCCCAGGCATCCCACTTATAAATGTGCAAATCAGTACCACATAAACTAGCATACTTAATAGCAATTAAGACCTCATTTTCAGCAAGCACTGGCTCATTTACCGACTTAAGCAAAGCTCCGCGTGCTCGATCACATTTTATAATGGCTCTCAAAAAAAACTCTCCTTGTTACCAAAATATATATGTAAAACAGCTAGTCTTAAAAAAACTAGCTGCTCAAACATTTGCAAAAATTATCTATTCTGGTCTTCTTCCATCATCCATTGACTGTTGTCCCTGGGCACAACGTTTAACGTCTGACGCTTGCGGACCACGATCACCATCCACTATTTCAAATTCTACTTCCTCTCCCTCATCAAGGGTCTTAAAACCATCGACCTTGATTGCAGAGAAATGCACAAATACGTCTCCACCATCCTCACGCTCAATAAAACCATAACCTTTTTCTGCATTAAACCACTTTACTCTACCCTTCAAGTTGGGGCCTCCTTATTTAATTAAAAAGCGAACCTGCATCCCCAACACATGAACCAATTGCTCAGAGTGGATCTGTAACCTAAAAACGCTTTTTAACAAGATAGACGTATGATACCATGTTTTGAAAATTTTTTCAAGGGGACTCCCGAAAAACTAGTGAAAAAATTTACTGCCAATTGTACAAGTCACGAAGTTTCGCTTGCTGATAAACATCATACTGATGGTATGGTTTATCTATAACACGCCGGCCGACACATAAAAACTTGAATAACCGCTTCTTGGCATCCCACCAATAAATAAGACGCATATCGGGCCTATCGTAACTTTTAGGTCGTGACATTGAAAAAAACTTTCTCTTATAAAAACCATCTAGGGGTGGATACTTTAGTCGGGCTCCCCTATAAGGATTAGCTATAATTTGATCAACCGTCCGATCTAATTGTAGCAAAAACTTTGGGAATAAACCATGTGGAAAAAACATACTTAAATACTTTAAATCTTCATTAAAGCCAGGGTGGTAGTGCTCCCTAATCAAGCTAAAAACCCCCGTACTACTGTCACATAGAAGATAGTAAAGCCTTATGCAAATGTATAACTAAATAATATTAATTAAACATCTACACTTACTATATATGTAATCACTTTTCTGATTGCCACATATATATACACAGAAATAAACTTTAGTTTTTTTATAAGAAGGACCGGTGCCACTATTTAATGAAACGCAACGTATTCCATACCAAAAGCAATAACCGCTTACGGATAAAAAAATTAAAACTAAATAAATTAACACTTTTTATTATGATATTATCTTTTTTTGGCCTTTTATTCTGGATTGCAGAACAAAAAATAGAAAAGATCTTAATTGCTGTTGCTAAAACGGAAGTTATTAAAACAACACAGACCGCCACCTCACAAGGTATCGAAGAGGCCCGCAAACAACTTGGGCCACGTTTAAACAATATCTTAATTATTAACAAAAATTTTCACGAAAAAATCACTGATGTTAAACTTAATTCAGCTCTTGAAACAGAGGTCTATACACAGTTAACAACAAAAGTGCAAGAATCATTAAATAAATTGAACAATGCGACCATTAAACTTAGTCTTGGAGAAATCCTCCAAAGTAATACACTATCACATTACGGGCCTACCATCTCCTTAACCATCAGACCTGAAGGTGCAGTTAAAATTACACTGCTGCCAAAATTAGAAGCCCAAGGGATAAATATGGTTGCGATAAAACTAACGGCACAAGTCTCACATCAAATAGGTGTAATCGTCCCGTTCATGGAAGAAAAATTACCAATTGTGCAAGAGTTTCCGCTAGCACAGACAATTATTGTCGGTGAAGTACCGCGTTATTATTTTCAAGGTGACCCGCATAAAGCTGGTTTAGAACACCTACCACACAAAAACAACATCTAAGAAAAAGTGGCTAAATTGTATTAACATTTACTTTATAATAAAATAATAAGTAAGTAATGCACGGCACATGCAGCTAATTTTCAAGCCGGCTATGCACGCTAATTTAAATTAAGGTCTGAAAAAACGTGACACTAAAATTAAACGCTTTAGATTATCACGAACTACCTACTCCAGGAAAGCTTAGCATTAATTTAACAAAAGCGATGGAGACCGAACAAGATCTTTTGCTGGCCTATACACCAGGCGTCGCTGAGCCTGTTCGCTCTATTGCAAATAATCCTGCCGATGTCTATAAATACACCGCCAAAGGTAATTTAGTGGCCGTGATTACCAATGGTTCTGCCATCTTAGGCTTAGGTAACTTGGGACCCTTAGCCAGCAAGCCTGTCATGGAAGGGAAAGCCGCTCTATTTAAACGCTGCGCAGGTGTTGATGCCTTTGATATTGAAATCGACGCCCCAACTACAGCTTCTTTTATCGAAACAGTTGCAAACATCTCCCCAACATTTGGCGGTATAAATTTAGAAGATATTAAAAGTCCGGATTGCTTTATAATTGAACGAGAATTAACTGAACGTCTGCCAATCCCAGTTTTTCATGATGATCAACACGGCACAGCCGTAGTTGTCGCTGCAGCCTTACTTAATGCCCTAGAGTTGCAAAACAAAACACTTACTAATATTCAAACAGTCTGTTTAGGCGCTGGTGCCGCCGCCATCGCCACCATGCGATTACTTGTAGCTTTAGGGCTGCCGCGCGAAGCGATCACAATGGTGGATCGCCAAGGGATTATTCATAACAGGCGTCAAGGTTTAAATTCATATAAAGCTGAGTTTGCCACTAACACCGACATGCGCACCTTAAAAGAAGCCATCAAAGGGGCTGATCTCTTTATTGGCCTTTCCGGTCCTAACCTTTTAACAGCAGAGTTGCTACGCACTATGAATGAGCGGGCTATTCTCTTTGCGCTCTCTAATCCAGAACCTGAGATTGACCCAGAACTTGTGCATGCACTTCGACCTGATATTATCGTAGCCACAGGTCGAAACGACTATCCAAACCAAGTCAATAATGTTTTATGCTTCCCCTATCTCTTCCGCGGTGCATTGGATGCACGAGCGTGCCAAATTACTCAAACAATGTTAATTGCAGCAACAGAAGCTCTGCGAACTTTAGTGCATCAAAATGATGAGTTAGCGCTCAAATTTGGACCAACCTATATCTTGCCCAAACCATTTGATCCCCGGCTCTTAAAAAAAATACCTCAGGCCGTCGCAAGCGCTGCCAAAGAAACTGGCGCGGCACGGCCTTAAGGTACAGCTACTTTATACTAGGCTTGCTTCGGTATTTAATCATTTCTTGTACAGAATTGGCTTGTGCTTTAAGCGCAGCATAATTAACGTCTACCCAAACATTTTGGTTGAATCTTAGAATATAATTTACTAAATCAACTAACTTCTGGGCTGCTTCTAACTCTTTTTCTTTGGCCAGAGTTGCGGCTTCATTAAGCAAATCGCGCAACTCGGCTGTGGTTAAATTTGCTGGCAGTGGCGTAACAGCTGGATAAGTTATCGGCTGGAGAACAGGAGGGGTAAAAGGAGTTCTGCCAGCTGCAGTAAACTCGGTAAAACTTGTAGCGGGAAACTCACGCATCTCTTCTTCCGCCCCAAAAATTGCTGGAAAGGGCTGGTTTTCTCCTTCAACTGGAGATAATGGCAGAGGTATGTCAGATGGTACAAAAGGTTCCGCACCAAAGCTTGGAGCTCCCATACCAGGCTCTACCATCGGAAAGGGCTGGGTTGCTGCTTCAACTGGAGATAATGGTAGAGGTAAGTCAGGTGGTATGAAAGGCTCAACACCAAAGGTTGGGGCTCCCATACTAGGCTCTACCATCGGAAAGGGCTGGGTTTCTGCTTCAACTGGAGATAATGGCAGGGGTAATCCAGGTGGCATGAAAGGCTCCACAAAGCTTGGGGCTCCCATACTAGGCCCTACAGGTGGTATAAAAGGCTCAGCACCAAAGGCTGGAGGCGCGGCTGGTGTTAGCGGTAGCAATAGCGCAGACCCTTCTGTTAGACTTGGTGTCGGTACTAAAGTTACCGGTGTTTGCTCTCTTGACTTTTCAAGAAGACTTTCAACGCCAGATCTTAATCCAGCTACGGGTATATTGGCGACCTCAAAACTTGCTATTTTATCACTTAGACTTTGCAAAAAAAGATTATAGGCAGCTCTATCTGCCTCTGTCTTTGCAAATTGAGCACTAAGGGTACTTCTTTGAGCATTTCTTAAAGCATTCTGTAACAGAGTAAGTTTTTCAGTTCGTTCTTTAGCTGTATCTCTAGAATTATAGTCAGCTCCACTTATCTCACCCTCCCACCGGGTAAGTAATGTTTGATAAAAAGGGGTAACATTTATATGAAAATAGGGATCGTACAATTTTTTACCTCATTTCTATTTTTAGATACTTAAACATTCACATTAATAAGCTTATGCACTACTTGACAAATGGCAACGGTTAGCTGCCCAATTCTCTTTAACCCATTTGACGATTTACCCATTTAATGATAAAATTGAATAAAATTGTCCCAGTAGCTCAGCAGGATAGAGCAGCGGCCTTCTAAGCCGTCGGTCGGGCGTTCGAATCGTCCCTGGGACGCCATTTTTTTACATATTTTTCTCGCTCTAGTCTGGCCTGCTGTCTTAATTTGGAGAAAAACCTGAGTTTAGGGGGGATGTTTCGCCTAGTTTGTCGAATATTTTGTTAAGCTTTTGATACACTAGGGTTTGGCGAAAGGAGCAAGTTGTTATGACGTTTGGTCCGTTAGCACTAACCATCACTAGCGGAAAAGGTGGTGTTGGTAAATCTACAACAGTAGCTTCACTTGGCATAGGTTTAGCTCAACTTGGTAATAAAGTCTGTTTAGTCGATACAGATATTGGTCTACGAAAACTCGACTTAATGCTAGGTGTAGAAAATAGAATTGTATATGACATTGTCGATGTAATTGAAGGTATCTGTAGGTTGCGGCAAGCGTTGGTCAGACATCGAGACTATCCTAACTTAGCGCTTCTCCCAGCAGCTCAAACTAGGTATAAAGAGGAGATTACACCGGCAGAAGTTAAACGCGTAATCGAAGAGCTAAAGCGGGAGTTTGATTATATACTTATTGATTCTCCAGCAGGGATTGAAGGCGGCTTTAGAAACTCAATAGCGGCCGCTGATCGTGCCATTGTGGTGGTCAACCCTGAAATTCCCTCGGTCCGTGACTCAGACCGTGTGATAGGTCTATTAGAGTCAGCACACCTTGAGCAGATAGACCTTATCGTAAATAGATTACAGCCTGATATGGTCCGTAAAGGTGACATGTTAAGCGTTAAAAGAATTCAAGAACATCTAGCAATTGAATTATTAGGCGTTATCCCTGAAGACAAACGTATCATTAGATCCTCTAACACAGGAGAACCAATTATTCTAGATCAAAAGTCTAGCGCTGGCGCTGCATATGCTGATATAGCACGAAGAATAGCGGGTGAGCAAATACCAATTCGTAATGTAGATGAAACTTCATTAATGATGAAGATTAAGAAATTATTTTTCCGCACGGCTTAAAATAAGGGCGAGGTGAGCAAAGCGATGTTATCAAATGTGTTATCTAAAATAATAAACTTTGTTAATAATATAAAAAAAAAAATCACTCCGCAGTTCAAGCT